>NZ_JACMOO010000095.1 GCF_014377975.1 Ferruginibacter sp. | reverse complement strand
GAGTGCCCTGCTATTAGCAACAATAGGTTTACTATTTACTTTTTTACCTGCTGAAATACTACAGTATTTTAATGCTGCTGCTTCTAAACCATTTGTATTACTGATACAAATCTCAGGTGCCCTTTACTTTAGCTTTGCCATGTTAAACTGGATGACAAGGTCAGGTGTATTCGGGGGCATTTACAACAAACCAATTATAGTTGCTAATCTTACTCATTTTTTGATAGGTGCCCCTGCCCTTGTAAAAGCAGTATTGGCCAACCCCGGTTTACCTCCCTTACTATGGGCTGCAGCTGCAGTATACGCCCTTTTTGCAATTTACTTTGGTATTCTTTTTATGAAAAATCCAGCAGCAAAAACGCAACGGGCAGGAGCCAAACAATGATACAAATAGCTGCAATTTCAGGAACATTAAAATACATTTCTTTCAACACAAATATTTTGAAAGCCAAGGCAACAGTAACCACGATAAATAGCATAGGTATAATTTTGTAAGGAGTAGATCAATCAGTATATGTCAACCCTGACAAGGAAGAAAATATTGCCATCATGAAATTTATTCCAAAAGATATTGACGCATACATTGATGCTCAACCAGAAAATGATCAGGCTGCACTTGAAAAATTCACCAGGCTATTAAAGCAACAGTTCCGGATGCCGAGGAATTAACCAGCTATTCGAATTTCAAAAAGATTGGGTACCGGTATATTCGGAGGTGTAGAATTTATCGTGGAAAAACTGGAAGGTGATTGTTTGGCATTTGCACATGCAGGCAGATATATAATACAATAAGAACTGACGGCCGGTAAATTTTAAAAGTAGAAACCGATTGTGTGGTAGCCTATACACAGGGAATTTATTTTGATATTGAGTTTATACGAGGCATCAAAAACTGGATGTTCGGCGGCGACGGTTTGTATTTTGCAATCCTTACCGGTCCGGGAAAAGTAGGGTTACAATCTTTACCCATCAGCAGGCTTGCGGGCAGCTTGATACGGTACGCGCCACAAATGGTTGGCAGAAAAGAAGAAGGAAGTATTTTAGGCGGTCTGGATAATTTATTTGATGGAAGGGAGTAATCACTAAATTTTTACTTAATACGGGCCTTACTGTACAGTCAGGCATTTTATTTTTTATCTGGACGACTAATTTATTTAATCGTATATTTGCGATATAAGATTTGAAGATGAATAAAAAGCAACATTGGGAAACTGTTTTTACCTCAAAAAAAATAGACGAGGTAAGCTGGTATCAGCAAACACCACAAGATTCTATCAACTTTATAGAACAACTTGAATTACCAAACACTGCAGCAATTATTGATGTTGGAGGAGGTGACAGTTTTTTGGCAGACAATCTTGTTGATAAAGGATATAGCAATATAACTGTATTGGATATTTCATCTGCTGCAATTAAAAGGGCAAAACAAAGGCTTGGCCGTAAAGCTGCAAAAGTAAAATGGATTGTTGCAGATGTACTTGAATTTACCGATACAATAAAGTATGATTGCTGGCATGACCGGGCTGCGTTTCATTTCTTTACAAAAGAAGATGAAGTGAAAAGTTATTTAAGTATAGCACAACAGCACTTAAATACATATGGTAAATTAATTATCGGCACATTTTCCACCGACGGTCCTGAAAAATGCAGTAGCTTACCTGTAAAGCGATATAACGAAAATTTACTCACCAGCGCTTTGCAACATTGGTTTACAAAAATTTACTGCGTTACTACCAACCACACTACGCCCTTTAAAACCCTTCAAAATTTTTTATTCTGCAGCTTTAAAAAATTAAGTACATAATGGCCATTCACAAAAAAGAATCATTTACACAAAAAGAACAGGACCTGGCCGAGTTTGCAAAAGCACTCGCCCATCCTGCAAGAATTGCTATCCTGAAAGTATTGGCAGAACACAACGAATGTATTTGTGGTGAGATAGTAGCGGTTTTGCCACTGGCGCAATCTACCGTATCGCAACATTTAAAGGAATTAAAAAATGCAGGCCTCATCAAAGGAAGTGTGGATGGACCAAGGAGTTGCTATTGTATAAACTGGAAAGCTTTTGAAAAATTTAACCAGCAGTTTAGTTTGCTGTTTACGAATCTTAAAATAAAAAATAAAAAATCCTGTTGTTAACTATTAAAATAAAAATTATGAAGAACGATCATGAAATGAAAGAACTTGTTAGAGAAAAATATACAGCGATTGCTTTACAAAGCCAAACTCAAAATGCTACTTCCTGTTGTGGAGCCACATCGTCCTGCTGTGGGGATGAAGTGTACAATATAATGGCAGATGATTATACCAAACTGGAGGGCTATAATCCGGATGCTGATTTGGGGTTGGGTTGCGGACTGCCGACCGAATTTGCCAAAATAAAAGAAGGCGACACCGTAATTGATTTAGGCAGCGGTGCAGGCAATGATGCATTTATAGCCAGGCGGTTTACCGGCAAAACAGGCAAGGTAATTGGAATTGATTTTACTGAACCGATGATAAAAAAAGCAAGAACCAATGCAGATAAATTAGAATTGAACAATGTAGAATTCCGGCAAGGTGATATTGACGATATGCCTGTGACCAGTAATTACGCCAACGTTATTGTAAGCAATTGTGTTTTGAATTTGGTACCTAACAAACATAAAGTGATCAGCGAAATTTACAGGGTGTTAAAGCCAGGTGGCCATTTTTCTATCAGCGATATTGTGCTCGAAGGTGAGCTGCCTGCCAAATGGAGAGAGATCGCAGAGTTGTATGCTGGCTGTGTTTCAGGCGCCATTCAAAAGCAGTTGTACCTTGAAATTATTGAACAGGCAGGTTTTAAAAATATTAATTTACAAAAAGACAAAGTGATCATTATACCAGATACCATTTTATCCAATTACTTAACTGCGGATGAAATACTGGAATACAAAAATGGAAAAGCTAAAATTACAAGCATTACCGTGTATGCAGAAAAGCCGGTAAAAGATGAGCGCAATTGTTGTGAGCCTGGAAGCGGATGTTGCTGATAATTCGGTAAAGCCAGTTTTAAAAATCTGGCTTTATTATTAAACCCGGAAATATATTTTTATGAGTGCTATTAATTGTGCCCCTGCGCAGGAAAGAAAAAAATTAAGTTTTCTAGACCGCTATCTCACCATGTGGATTTTTTTAGCAATGGCTGGGGGTGTGGCAATCGGGTATTTTTACCCTTCTTCATCTACATTTATTAATTCCTTTTCTTCCGGTACAACCAACATCCCATTGGCGGTAGGATTGATATTGATGATGTATCCCCCACTGGCAAAAGTAAGGTATGAGAAGATGGGTGAAGTGTTTAAAAATATCAAAGTGCTGGGGGCTTCTTTATTGTTAAACTGGGTTATTGGCCCCATATTGATGTTTATATTGGCTATCACATTTTTACAAGGCTATCCCGAATACATGATTGGATTGATCTTGATAGGGCTGGCCCGCTGTATTGCCATGGTTGTAGTGTGGAATGAACTAGCCGAAGGTAACAGGGAATATGCCGCGGGGTTGGTTGCATTGAACAGTATTTTTCAGGTGGTATTTTTTAGTATATATGCCTATATCTTTATTACTGTTTTACCGCCGCTGTTTGGGTTAAAGGGATTAACGGTGAATATTACCATTGGTGAAATTGCAAAAACGGTAGGTATTTATTTAGGCATTCCCTTTGCCGCCGGTATCGTCAGCCGCTATGCATTAATAAAACTAAAAGGAGCAGATTGGTTCAATGAAAAATATGTTCCGGTAATTTCTCCGGTCACCTTGATTGCGCTGCTTTTTACCATACTGGTGATGTTTAGCTTAAAGGGTGAATTGATTGTGCTGATACCAATGGATGTAGTCAGGATTGCTGTTCCACTGGCCATTTACTTTGTGATCATGTTTGTAGTCAGCTTTTTTACAGGTAAATATTTTGGCGCCGATTATTCCCGGTCAGCCTCGATTGCATTCACCGCCACCGGCAATAATTTTGAACTGGTTATAGCTGTTGCGATTGGTGTATTTGGCATCAACAGCGGAGAGGCTTTTGCAGGTGTAATTGGTCCGTTGGTAGAAGTACCAGCCTTGATTGCATTGGTAAATGTAGCTTTCTGGTTTAGAAAAAAATATTATACTAAAACGGCAATTTCATAATACTTTAATCAAAAAAAATGAAAAAGAAACTATTGTTTGTATGTATAGAAAACAGTACCCGCTCGCAAATGAGTCAGGCATTTGCAAAAATAACTGGTGGTGATAAAGTAGATGCTTTTAGCGCGGGCAGTAAACCCAGCGGTACTGTAAATCCCAAAGCAATTGCAGCCATGAAAGAGCTGGGCTACGATTTAAGTATCCATGACAGCAAAAGTTTAGATGAAGTAAAAGCTTATGCCCCATTTGATGTGGTTGTAACAATGGGTTGCGGTGATGCCTGCCCCTGGATGCCCGCCAAACAATTTATCGACTGGCAGATACCCGACCCAAAAAACATGGAGCCGGAACAGTTTAATGAAGTGAGGGATTTTATAAAAAACAAAGTGAAGCAACTGATTGAATCGCTGCAATAAAAAAACCGCCCCGATAGCGGAGCGGTTTTCATTACTAAAAACTGATTATCTTCTATCACTCAATTTTCCTAATAGCCTTAATATTTCCAGGTATAACCAAACAATGGTAACCATTAATCCAAAAGCACCGTACCACTCCATGTATTTTGGTGCTCCTGCTTCTGTACCCTTTTCGATCATATCAAAATCTAAAATAAGGTTTAATGCAGCTACCACTACCACTACAAGGGAAAAGCCAATGCCCATTAAAGAACCTTCATGCAAAAAGGCCATATCAACACCAAACATCCTTAATACCATGGCAATTAAGTAAAATATTGCAATGCCTGCAGTAGCCGTAAAAATAACAGCCTTAAATTTTTCAGTGGCTTTTATAATTTTAAAACTATACAACAAATACATGGCGATAGCTGTACCAAAAGTTAAGCCCACCGCATTCATAACAATATTAGGAGCTTTGGTTGCAAAAACATCATTGTACGTGGCAGATATTGCACCTAAAAAAAGGCCTTCCAGTAAAGCATACAACGGAGCAAGATAACCCGCCCACTCTTTTTTAAAAATAATGATAACTGCCGTAATGAGTCCACCGATAAGGCCCGTCCATATAAGTGGCTGTACATTTCCGCCAATTGCAAATTCTTTCCAGGAATAATACGCTGTACCCATCAGCATTAACAGCATGAACCCAAATTTATTTAAAGTACCCCTCAGTGTCATCGTTTCACTATTACCACCAACAAATACAGACTGAAAATTTTTTTCTGATAAAGCAGGATTACCTGATTTGAATAAGGACATAATTGATAATTTTTTAGGATGTAAAATTAATTAATTTAATAACAGGTATTGAAAATGATTTATTGCAGTGTTGTTAATCTTTTTTACTTACGAAAAAATATTTCTGACCTTTACTGATATGTACAACCGTACGATCAGGCAGGTTAGAAAAATGTAAAATAATGCCCAACATTTACTGCATTTATACGCTGAACAACCTGTTATTTTTAAATAAAAATATGACAGGTTTACTGATAAAATAAAGATGCAAAAGCCTGTTTACACAAATAAAAATGATTGTAACTTGCAGTAATTAAAAAAATATGAGATCAGACCAGGTATTATCCGAAGTTGTAATAAAATTTGCAGGCGATAGTGGCGATGGCATGCAATTAACCGGCAGCCAGTTTACCAATAACACTGCCCTGCTGGGCATTGACCTCGCAACGTTTCCTGATTTCCCGGCAGAGATCCGTGCCCCGATAGGTACGCTTCCCGGCGTGAGTGGTTACCAGTTGCGTTTTAGCAGCGATAGAATTTTTACTCCCGGTGATGCCTGTGATGTGTTGGTAGCCATGAATGCGGCTGCTTTAAAAGTAAATTTAAAAGCTTTAAAACCCGGCGGAATTATCATCGCCAATATTGAAGGTTTTGACAGCAAAAATCTGCGCCTTGCTAATTATCCGGAAGGGGTTAACCCGCTGGAAGACCATAGTCTTGAAAGCTATGAGTTAATTACAATTGATGTTACCAAAATGACAAGGGAAGCATTGAAAGAATTTACCATGGGGATGAAAGAAAAGGATCGTGCAAAAAATATGTTTGTACTGGGATTTTTATATTGGATGTACAATCGTGAAATGGATAATACCATTCAATTTATTAAAGAAAAATTTGGAAAGAAGCCCGAGATTTTTGAAAGTAATGTTAAGGCTTTACAGGCCGGTTACAATTATGGTGATACCACTGAAACCTTTACAACGCGTTACAAAGTGGAGAAAGCAAAGATGGATACCGGAACGTACCGTTCCATTATGGGTAACCAGGCTTTATCTTATGGTCTTATTGCAGCTTCGCAAAAAAGCGGTCTACCTTTGTTTTTAGGAAGCTACCCCATAACCCCTGCCAGCGATATTTTACATGAACTAAGCAAGTATAAAAACTTTGGTATAAAAACTTTTCAGGCCGAGGATGAAATAGCTGCTATCACATCAAGTATTGGTGCAAGTTATGGTGGCAGCCTTGCGGTAACCACCACCAGTGGCCCGGGAATGGCGTTAAAAGCAGAGGCAATGGGTTTAGCAGTGATGCTTGAAATACCATTGATTATTGTAAACGTACAACGTGGCGGACCAAGCACTGGTTTACCTACCAAAACAGAGCAAAGTGATTTAATGCAGGCGTATTACGGCCGCAACGGCGAGTGTCCGATGCCGATAGTTTCCGCAACAACACCAAGCGATTGCTTTGCTGCGGCCTACGAAGCCGTAAGGATAAGTGTACAACACATGACCCCCGTTATATTATTGAGTGATGGATATATTGCCAACGGTGCAGAACCCTGGAAATTTCCAACGGCTGATGAACTGCAGGAAATAAAAGTATCTTTTGCGTCGCAGAATGTTGCAACCGACCTGGATGATAAGGGTAAATTTCAACCGTATAAAAGAGATGAAAAACTAGTACGCCCCTGGGCAATACCTGGTACGGCGGGCCTTGAGCACCGGGTAGGTGGTTTAGAAAAACAGGATATTACCGGCAACATCAACTACGAACCGGAGAACCACCAGCACATGGTAAAAACCAGACAGAAAAAAATTGACCTGATTGCCAATTACATTCCCGAACAAAAATTAGATAGCGGTGCTGAAAAAGGCAAAGTGTTGGTGCTTGGATGGGGAAGTACGTATGGTACTATTAAAAGTGCCTGTAAGGAATTGCAGGAAAAGGGCGTGGAAGTATCACATGCACATCTCAGGTATGTTCGGCCTTTTCCAAAAAACCTGGGCGACATCATCAAAAATTTCGATCATGTTTTAATCCCCGAAATCAATAACGGGCAGTTGATAAAAATAATCCGCGATGTATATTTTGTGGATGCGAAAGGCTACAATAAAATTATGGGTATCCCGATTACGAAAGCGGAATTGGTTGATGAAATTAATAAGCTGCTTGTTTGATGGATGATGTATGATGGCTGAGCTGACTAGGGTAGTCAATTTTTTGGATACCTCTTTTATTATAGTAGCCTGTAACTGTTAGTAAACTGTTGTACAAATAAGTCATCAGGACAATACAAAATGGTGCAATTTTTTACCGATGCAAAATGCTCACACTAATGAGCCATAGCATCAAAAATTTGACATTACTTCAAATTTTCGATAAATAATATTGTAAAAAACGCTGAACCGGTTGCGCAGGTAAAATCAATTTTTTGAAAATAAAAATGCCTGCTATTGCACAGGCGATTCCCGCCACAACATCCAGCACATAATGATGGCCAGTGTATATGGCTGCAAACCAGATACCTGCCATCACAAGAGCAAACAGTGCATTAATCCATCCCATTTTTTTCTTTATTCCGTAGTACAATACTATCATGGGGTAAGCGACGTGGAGCGAAGGCATTGCCGCAAATACATTGCTGCTTTTGGCATAAATACTTTTAAAAATACCCACATCAAAATAATCATCAAACCTTTGCAGGCCGGCACTGTTACCAGGCGTATTGGCAAAAAAGGCAGATCCATACTTTTGAAAATACCAGGGTGGCGCCGCCGGGTAAATATAATAAATTACAAATCCTATTAAATTTACCAGCAGAAAAGTTAAGGAGAATTGGAGGAAAGTTTTTTTGTCTTTAAAAAAAAGTCCTGCAGCAAATGCAAGCGGTAACGGGATCCAGCATAAATAAAATATGCCGGAAAGTATATCCAGAAAAGTAGTGGAATGATTGAACCAAAATTCGTTGGGGGTTACAACAATTCCATTTTGATGAATACCGAAAATGGATAACTCGGCCTGATGCAATCGCAAAATACTTACCGGGCTATAAGCGTAGTTGGGAAAGGCTTTCATATAATCAAATATGATCCAGTACACAATAAAAATAACGAAAGCGATCATAAATTTTCTGCTGATGGCAGAAGCAAAATAGCCTGTACAAAATATTACCGACAATACAAGTTGGTCTGTATTATACCCAATTAAAAGAAATGAAACAAGCAGATACGCGGCTACAATAAAAAATATTATAACAATGCCATTGAAAGAATAAAATGAAGCGTCGGAATTATTCATTAACTTTTTTAGCTTCCCTGACAAATCCTGATCTTAGTATTATATCCCATAAAGAACTGCTTACACCATAGCCTTTCTCAGGATCCTGGTAGTGATGCAGCATGTGGTGTTGCTTTATTTTTTTCATAATACCACTTTTAAAATTATGATGGTGCATGGCATAATGTAGCATATCATATATTAAGTAGCCTAGCAAAAATCCTGGAAAAAAGGAGAATAATAATTGAGGCACTAAAAAACTGTTGAATAAAAAATAAAATAACGTAGCCAATGGAATACTTACTGATGGCGGTAACACAAGTCTTTTTTTATCTCTCGGGTAATCGTGATGAACACCGTGAAAAATAAAATGCATTTTTTTCCCAAATTCAGAAGTTGGCTGAAAATGAAAAATAAAGCGGTGCATGATATACTCAGTAAGCGTCCATACAGCAAGGCCGATAAGAAAATACAATCCAAAATTTAAGAAGTTTACACCTGCGGAAAAGGCTTTGTAAATAAAAATAAAAATGGCGGGTACAAAAATAAATAAAGGCACCGCAAAATGAACTTTGGAAAGATTTTCTATTAAATCACTCTTAAACATTCTTATCGATTCCTCAGAATTTGAAACATAATTCTTTTGCATTACTGATCATTTAAAATAATAAAATTAAATTTTAAGCCGTTCCTTAATGGGTAAAAGGGTGGTTGGGTCAATACCAGTTACCTCAACATATTCAATATTTGGCGACCAAAAAGTACCCCCTTTTATTTCAATATAAATACGGGTTAAAATGGCCGGTTTTTTATTAATGGTGGTGTACACATGAAACTGTTTATCTGATGACTGCATCAGATACATTTTGTATTTTTTGTACGATACAAAATTCAGTTCATATTTATTTTCACCAATCTGCCTTGTTTTAACACCATAGGCAAATTTACGTTGTATATAACTCAGGTCTTCTGTCTGTCCTTTTTCCTGGTAACGAATCCAGAATACATGTATCGGATCTTCCTTATCAACAACACCCTCTTTATAATTCAATTCGCACACAATGGTGTTTGTATTGGGTGTACGCTGCAAAAAAAATAACTGCTTTTCATTGCCACCAGGTACCGGAAAAATTTTGTCCTGCGCAGCAGCAAAGTTAAATACAAGTTGAGTAACGAGCAATAACGTAACAAAAAATAACGGTTTTATATACATATCATTTTGTTTGTTGGCCTTTGGCCTCCAGCGCTTGTTTTGCATTCATCAATCTTTTAATTGCCGTTATATTTGTTAACACTGCCATTACAGCAATTGGTAGTGTAAAAATAGTCATGGTTTCAAATACATGAAAAGAAATTCCAGGTACATAATATTTATAGTCTCCGCCAATAAAATGACCGGTTACGCCACAGGCGATGGCAGATAAAGCGATTAAAATTACTCTTTCCGGTCTTTGCATTAACCCACCACTATTTTGAATGCCCAGCCCTTCGCTTCTTGCCCTGATATAGCTAACCATCATGGAACCAATCATAGCGATAAATGCTGCCAGTGAGCTGATAAAATAATGATGCGCCACCAGGTAATAACAGATACCGAGAAACATAATCAGTTCGCTATATCTATCCAAAACAGAATCAAACAAAGCCCCAAAAGATGAACTCATATTTCCAAGTCTTGCCACCTGCCCGTCCAGCATGTCGAACAAACCGGCAAACAAAATTAATGCCCCTGCCCAGCCCACGTAAGACAGGTCTCCACGATTACCCTGTTCAGCACCCTTTATAAATACTATTGCAACCATTATATTTAATACCAGCCCGGCTACAGTAACAATATTGGGCGTAAAACCTATCTTTATAAGCCCTTTTACCAGTGGGTTTATCACTATGTAAATGCCTTTTTGCAGTTTATCTCTTACTAAAGTATCTCCCATACTTTCATTTTTTATTATTAAAAATCAACCCTTACCCTTGTCCTTATTCCCCAGGTTGAAATATCCGGATGATCCAGGTAAGTAAGTCTTTTAACCACATCAACCCGTAATATTTTAAAAATATTGGCAATGCCTACACTGGCTTCCATATAAGGTATTTTGCTAAGTGAATAAGTGGTGGGCACGCCCAACAAACCTGCTTTAGGAAAATTGTATACACCGGTATTTTTTGATGGATTATTTTCATCCCTGATACCACCATACAGTATTTTAAAACTAGCTACTTCCCTTAGTTTTAATTTTTTTAGCAACGGTATTTTATTAAAGAAGAAACCATTGAAATAAAAATCGGTATTCACTGCTGCATAATGATCACTGACAAACTCCATAAAGTTCATCAGGTTATATGCGTTTACTTGATAAGCGTAGCTTTGGTTAGCACGATGAATGTCGAGCAACGGGAAAGGCACTTGTCCAAAAATATGCCCTGCCTCCAGGGTTACATCTGCATAACCCAACTGCGATAAATAACATCTTTTAGCGATGGCCAACGTTAGCTGCTGATATTTATATTGCCCGTGTAAAAAGCCTTTAAAACCATTCTGAATAAGAAGGGTAAAAATGGGAAATTTGTTTCTGATAGGAGCACGAAAATTATTGCCCTGGTAAAACTGTTCATGCGGTGCCCATCTTAATTCTGCACTTATTTCTGAAGTAGTAATATCAGGTATAGTATCTAAGCGGCCAGGCAGATTTTTTTCGAATACAAGAGATCCTGCGGGCGTTTGTTTTAAATTTGAATATCTGAATTTATAGGTAAAGTTTTTACCAAATTCATGTACATATTCCAGCTTATAACTATCCTGATAAAACCATTTACCGGTTTTGCCACGTTTAAAAGACAGTAAAAAATTATCTTCTGCTGCAAAAACCAATTCCTGCCCTGGTAAAGCAGTTTCATATTGCCGGGTAAATTTTATATAATTTAACGGATAGGTATAAATTGATTTGCCGTTAAAAGAGTAGGCCCCGGCAAGGAGGTATTTATATTTTTCATCTTTAAAACCATAGCCGCCATAGCCTTCAAGATAAATATGTTTGCTGAAATCAGGCGTAGTGCGGCCCCCTATTTTTACCCTAAACCCCTCAAGCGAATTAAAACTGTAAAAAGTATTGGTGTTACCCAGTTGAAAGCCTCCAAATTTAATATACCCTGAAAAAAGCAATGTTGCAATCTTAAGGGTATTTTTAAAAGATTTCATATTTTTTAAACTGTCAATATTAGCATACACTTTTGCTTCTACATTTGATAGTTGCTGATGCCTGTTGGCCATCCAAAAACTATCGGTATTGTTTCCAGGCATGTTGAGCCTTACTTCATCACTACCGCTGTAAATACTGTCTGCGGCTGGTTTATTAGCCGTAAAATTCTTAAAAGAGACTGTTCTTTCACCCAAAATACCGGAGCTTGAATTTTGACGGAGTGAAAACTCTGCTATCATGGTGCTTTTTATCACATGATATCTTCCATCAGCAGGATTTTTTTCAAAATCCTGGTTGATCTTTAGTTCTCTTGCCCAGTTTAAATTGGCCTTTTTACTGATAGACAAATTGATTTTCTGCACTCCATAATTGCCATCGAGCGTTACATACATTACCCCTTTAAATAAAAGGTCGGTAGTATTACGGGGCATAAAATTTAACCTGATCAATTTGATGCCCTCATTTTCAACAGTATCGGTAATGTAAAACCTGTAAAATGTGGGTGCCATGTCCGCAATAGGGCTTAAAAACTGGGAGGTGAGTACAACAATATTGTTATCATAAATATTGATATCTGCGTACAGTCTTTTAAGATAAGATGTTATTCCATTTTCATCCAGCAGGTCACCATAATTTACCTTTTTTTCAGCCTGAATAAATGATTTATTTTTAAGTGGATTTTTTCTGTAGTAATTCTGAGATAGTTTTTCTTCCAGATAAACCGGCACCAGCGCTTTACCTTCCAGCGTAGTTGTATCTACATTTTCAAGAATAAACTTATAGTTTTTAAACAACCGGTTACTCATTATTTTTTCCGGCTTATTGGTAAGGGACAGCTCAAGTTTTTCATATTGCTGATATTGTACAAAATCGTAGGCAGTAATTTTATTTTTCTCTTTATTAGCAATTACCTTATCAATTAATTCTACTGCAGGATTATCTTTATTCCTGTATTTACCCCGTTTTGTTTTTATTACTACCGTGCTTAAAGAATTGGTAGTTTCAAAATCTATATTAACAATTTGCTCTTTACCGGAAATAATTTTTTTTAGTGTCTTTTTATACCCTGTATAAGAAAATACAAGTGTGGTATACTTGCTGTTGTTTGATTGTATTGAATAGCTTCCATCATCATTACTGGTTACACCATTTCCCCCCTGAAAATAAATACTAACAAAAGCCAGCGGCTCCTGGGTAACGGCATCTTTTACAAATCCCTTTACTGAAGTCTGAGCACTTATTGTTATAGTACAAATCAGCAGAATAAATAAAAATAGTCCCCTTCGTTTTATCCACCAATTTTCAATTTTCATTACTTATTTTTAAACACTTGCCTTTTTTGAATGTAGTAATTCTATGCAAAGGCCACAATAGCAAACGTGGTAACTTTGCAATAACATACTGAACTTTTAATATTGTACTCAACACATAAAGGCTGTATGTGTAAAGACTAAATTATCCGTCCAGCTTAGCAAGCATCTTTTAAACTGCACACTAATGAAACTACCCTGTGAGAAAAATCCAGGGCCTGCCAATAAAATAATTTGCAGTATTTCCAAAGAACGTTATTATAACGACCGCTTCCAGCGGGTATACCTACAAAAAGTAAGCCGCCAAAATGATCACCAGCTAATGACATATGCCTGATAGTTAAAGAAGCCGCAGTAACTGTAAGAAATAATTTTATTATAGAAAATATTGAACCTGTAACAACAATTTAATCCCTATCAAAGCATATACTCCAGCCAAAACATCATCTGCCATTACGCCCCAGCCTCCCGGCCATTTTTCCAAACTTTTTATTCCTGCTGGTTTTACAATATCAAAAAATCTGAATAACACCAATGCAATAAAAGCGTACACAATTTTTTGTGGTACAAATAATAAAGCTACGCACATACCTGCTACTTCATCTATCACTACTTTACTGCTATCTTTTCCCCATATCTCATCTACTTTATTGCCGCTTACAATACCTGTGGCAATAATAAAAAAAGCTATTACCCACTGCCAGACTGAATCTGAATAGGCGACAGGCAGTAATAACCATATAATACAATATAATAAAGCTGCGATAGTACCTCCACCCTTACCTACATAACCAATGCCTAGTACAGATGCTATTATTTTATAAACCTTCATTTCATTGATTCAACGGCCGTAAATTGTTAAGCCGGATTGATGAATTAACAACGATTAACCAGGAATACTTTTTCGGGATTGCTGTATCTGCAATCTTTAAAAATATAATTTTAAACTAAACCACACTTTCTTCCCCCACAATTTTAATATCTTTTCCAAATTTTATATCTATAATAATTTATTTTTCTGATACCATGCAATGCTATCTTTTAAACCTTCTGTAAGACTGAATTTTGGATTAAAGTTTAAATCCTTTCTTGCTTTACTTATATCACAAAACCAATTGCTTGCAGTCAGTTCGTATAATTTTTCCCGGTTGATTACCGCCGGTTTATTTAGCCATCTACTGGTAGTTTCCAAAAAATAAGCCAATAGTTTTACTAAAGGCATTGGTATGTGAAACCTGACTGCTTTTTTGTTTAATATCTTTTTGGTAATGTCTGCAAATTCATACCTTTTGTAACTGTTGCCATCAGAAATATTATATACTCCTTCTTTATCTACAAACAAGGCCTGCACTGCAACATCCGACACATCTCCTGCATAAACAAAACTTAATTGTTGCAAAAATTTTCCCATGTATGGATCAAATCCCCTGCTCACTGTTTTAAGCATTATAAAAATATCTTTATCTCTCGGACCATAAATAGCTGTTGGGCGCAGGATGATAAGGGGTATATTTATTTTTGACAATTCTATCTCTGCCAGCAATTTACTTTTTCCATATGCTGTAACCGGCCGGGGATTGGATTGCTCTGTAATAACGCCTGCCAAATCCATTGCCGGACCTACTGCTGCCAGGCTGCTGATAAATACCATCTTTCTAAAACTTGTACCAATTTTTTCCGCAGCTTTCGCCAGGTTAACAGAGTTAACCGCATTGATATCATTGTAGTGGTGTTGACGCAATGCCTTTGTTACACCAGCGACATGAATGATAAAATGTATTTTATTTTCTACAAGTACTTTCGATAGTTCATCCACATTATTGTAATCAAGAAAAAGGTATTTAACCGGAAAGTTTTTCAGGTGATCAACATTGCTGTTTTTTCTTATTGCTGCATATACCAACAGTTTTTTTTCAAGCGCCGACAATATGATATGGTATCCTAAAAACCCACTGGCCCCTGTTACTAAAACGCTTTCACTCATATTGCTTTTTCAAAAATTCTATACCGCTTGTATACCTTCGCATTCATTTTCAACAAACCTTTGTTCATCATTTCGTTGTCTTCCAAAATCCAGGAAGCCTCTCCTCCCCGTATTTTTTTGTCCATGGCTCTTTGAATTATTTCAGCATAAAAAAATGCTTCTATTCCTGCCTTTCTATATTCCTTGTTTACGCCCAATGCTATTACCCTTACATAATTTATTTTCTTTTTGCCGAATAATAATTTAAAAATTCCCGTCGGTAATAAGCGTCCTTTTTTTATTTTTATTAATGTCTGGTTGATATCTGGAATGGCCAACGCAAAACCAATGGTGTTTCCTTCATACTCTGCTACAAATGCAAAGTCTTTATCCAGTATCATTTTAAGATCCTTGGCCAGGTATTTAAATTCATCATCGGTCATAGGCACAAAACCGGTGTTCTCTTGCCATGCCGCATTGTACACTTTTAATATTTTTTGTACCTCGCTGTCGAAATCTTTGAGATTGATATTTCTAATAATGATATTTCTATCTTTTAACCGCTGACGCAACAGTTCTTTTAACTTCAGCGTTTTTTTATCTACAACGTTGGTGGGCAGATCATATGCTAACAGGTCAACATTTTTTTTAAACCCTTCTTCAGTTAACAAATCAAGATAATAAGGTTTATTGTATGTCATCATGGCTACAGGTGGAGAATCAAAACCATCTATCAGTAACCCGGCCGTTTCGTTCGTGGAAGGATTTACCGGTCCAATCATTTTTGTAGCGCCTTTGTCAATCAGCCATTTTTCTGCTTCGTTCAATAATTTTTTTGATACTTCCCGATCATTATACAAATCGTAAAAACCAAAAAACCCTTCCGTTACGTTTTTAAATTTATTGTGATTGTTATTTAAGATTGCAGCAATACGTCCTTTGATGACCCCATCTTTATACGCCAAAAAAAGCTGCATGGTGGAATGTTTGTGAAAAGGATGTTTACCGGGTGTTAAAATATCATGCTGAGCTATGTGTAATTCAGGAACATAATTAGGATCTCCCTCATACAATATGTGCGGAAAATCTACAAAAGCTGCCAATTGCTTCTTGCCTTCAACCTTCTTTATTTCAATCATGCTCTTTTAACTTTTAATAATGGCACTTTCAATTTGTATGAAACTTTCTTGATTTTTTCTACCGCATAATCTATTTGTTTAAAAGAATGCGTTGCCATTAATGAAAAACGAATCATTGAAGAATCACTGCTGACTGCCGGAGAAACAACGGGGTTAACAAAAATTCCTTCATCCATCAGCATTTTTGCCATTAAAAATGTTTTCTCATTGTCTCTTACAAAAATGGGAATGATGGGAGATTCTGATAACCCAATGTCGAACCCGGCCTTCTTAAAAGCATCCAATGCATAATTGGTATTGGCCCATAATTTTTCAATTCTTTGTGGCTCGTTTTTTAAAACAGCCAATGCAGCTAAAGCACTTGCTGTGGCTGCAGGCGTAATGCTGGCACTAAAAATTAAAGAGCGGGCATGATGTTTTAGATATTCAATAATTACTTTATCAGCAGCTATAAAACCTCCGATAGAAGCGAGCGATTTACTAAATGTACCCATGATGAGATCAACTTTATGGGTTATGTTATAGTGGGCTGCGGTACCCTGACCTGCGGGCCCAAGTACACCCAACGAATGTGCATCGTCCAGAAAAATGGAGGCATTGTATTTTTTTGCCAAAGCAGCTATTTCATCTAATTTGGAAATATCTCCTTCCATACTAAACACACCATCTGTAGCAATTATCTTAAAGGCTTCATACGGTACATTGCTTAATAACTTTTCCAGATGTACCATATCGGAATGGCCATATTTGTACAATTTAGAAAAAGATAAACGTGCGCCATCAATGATACATGCATGGTTCAATTCGTCTGAAAATATATAATCCGTTCTGCCACCCAAAGCTGATAATACGCCAACATTTACCTGGTAACCTGTACTAAAAACAAGGGCAGCTTCTTTACCTACAAACTGCGCCAAAGCTTCTTCCAGTTCAATGTGCAAATCCAGGGTTCCGTTTAAAAAACGGGAACCTGCGCAACCACTGCCGTATTTATCAATGGCTTTTTTACCGGCTTCTTTTACCTCGGGATGATTGGTTAAACCAAGATAACTGTTTGAACCAAACATTAGTACCCGTTTACCTGCAATAATTACTTCAGTATCCTGGTCACTTTCGAGTGGCCTGAAAAAAGGGTAAATGTCAGCAGATTTTAAATCTTCAGCAGTCTTAAATGCTGATACTTTTTCTAGCAAAGTTTTATTAGTCATTGCAGTTTTTTAAATGTTTCCTTATGCGTTTTAATTACAAAAAATATTGTATTATTAAAGTAGAATTATTTTATTTACATTTTTCCTGAATTTTTGCCAGCACGCACATACAGGTTTCCAGATCTTTTTCATTGATCCCTTCTTTCAAAATCCCATCCTGCCCCAAAAATTTACCGTGCATGATATCTACAACAGATTTTCCAGAGCTTGTTAGTTCAATCACATTTTTTCTTCTGTCTCCTGCAACAGGCAATCTTTTTACAAAACCCTTTTCCTGCAAAATGTCGATAGACCTCAATATAGCAGACTTTGTTTTATCCATTATAGTAGCAATATCCTGTTGTATCATTTCTTTTGTTGTGCTACGCGACAGATAATACAGTACCCCTAATTGCTCGAAAGTGATATCTTTAGTGATATCAGAAAAGGCTCCATTGATTGTTTTTAACAGTAATTTTCCTGTATGAACAATCATAAAACCAAGTGTATCCGGCATTTCTTTACAGTCCATATATCAATAGTTGCGTAGTAAACTATCGTAAAATTAACAAACTATTCTGGTAGCCATCAAATAACTTCAAAAATAAAAATATAATTAACCGCCTGTTTTTGACTATAGTACAAAATCAGAAACAATTTTATTTAACAAAACACGATGAGCAAACATGCATTTTTATAGTAATAATTTTAGTTGTTTTTGACAAAAATTTTCTATTTTAAAAGAATGAAATTTAATAAAAGAGTTAAGAAAAATGGCTGTAAAAAACTAAAAGGATTTATTTTTTTACCAATTCAAAATAAATTTGCATAATAGCAGCCCGGTATTATCCATCTGCTTCGTAAAAATGAAATATTATTTTTTGATAACACTACCTGTTTCCTGAAAAAATCAATCTGTTTTTAAAATTTGTTCTATTGCTGCAAGTTCTTCCTGATTAAAGTCAGGATTATTTAATGTAGCAAGATTATCGTGTAATTGTGCCACACTGCTTACCCCAACTAAAACTGTGGTAACTCTTTTATCTTTCAATATCCAGGCCAACGCCATTTGCGCAAGTGACTGACCTCTTTTTTGAGCCAGGTTGTTTAATGAATTTAATTGTGCCAGTACTTCGGGTGTAATGGCACTTGCCTGTAATGCCCCGTGCGCTTTTGCTGCCCTTGATTGTTCCGGTATATTTCCCTGAAGGTATTTATTGGTTAACAGCCCTTGCGCCAGGGGAGAAAACGGAATGCATCCAACGCCATTTTTTTCCAGTACATCCATCAATCCCTCTTCCACCCATCGCTCATACATAGAATATTTTGGCTGATGGATAAGACAGGGAGTACCGAGATCTTTTAATATTTTGATCGCTTGTTTTGCTTCCTGCAAGCGGTAATTAGACAAACCAACGTATAGCGCCTTACCACTTTTTACAATATCATGTAAAGCCTGCATTGTTTCTTCCAGCGGTGTATCGGGATCGGGACGATGAGAATAAAAAATATCCACATAATCCAATTGCATGCGTTGCAGGCTTTGGTTAAGACTGGCAATTAAATATTTTCTTGATCCCCATTCTCCATAAGGACCAGGCCACATGTTATAGCCTGCCTTGCTGGAAATAATCAGTTCATCCCTCAAATTACCAGTAAAATCTTTTTTCAAAATACTGCCAAAGTTCTCTTCAGCAGAACCGGGAGGTGGCCCATAATTATTAGCCAGATCAATGTGCGTTATGCCGTTGTCAAAAGCAGCACGTATAATTTCGCGGCCGTTTTCAAAATTATCAACCCCACCGAAATTGTGCCAAAGGCCCAGTGACATTGCGGGTAATAATAAACCACTGTTGCCGCAACGGTTGTAAGTCATGGTATCATATCTTGCAGATAAAGGTGTGTAATTCATATTTAGTTTTTAATATAAAAATTGGTATGCTAAAAGTTAGTGTGTTTAGTATATTAAAAAATAGTTGTAAAGTCTTCACTGCACAACTATTCAATTACTAATTAACTTTTTTTATTTAAGCAAATTCTTTTTCATGTAATCCGCACTCGTTTTTATACAGTCAAACACAGGATGCCTGTATTGCTCCTGTTCCACAAAAGTATACTCCAGACCGGCAATAGCTTTTGCAGCAAATATCGGCTTCCAGTCAATAATACCTTTACCCACTTCACAGGTTTGCCCTTTAGCGCCGCTGGCATCAGGCTTTTCCATGTCCTTAATATGCCACATTGGGAAACGTCCTGGGTATTTTTTAAACCACTCTACGGGGTTTTGATCTGCATATACAACCCAATATAAATCCATTTCAAATTTCACCAGGTTAGGGTCGGTGTTATTTAGTAATATTTCATATTTGGTAATATTTCCTTCTTTTTCAAATTCAAAATTATGGTTATGATATGCCGTGGCGATACCAGCCTTTTTACTTAACTCTCCACCCTTGTTCAATCTTTCTGCAACTCTTTTAAAGTCATCGCCGGTTCTGTGTTTGTCATCGAGGTAAGGAATGGTAATATATTTATTGCCCAGTGTGGTGGCATCTTCAATTAAATATTTCCACGTATCCCAGTTGTAACCGGGTGCATGTAACATATCTGCAAGACCATAATGACCACTCACCGTTTTAAGATTGTTATTTTTTAACATCGATGCAAACTGCTCTACGGTATTTCCGAAAAACATACGGTTGTTGTAACCGAACAGTTCCAGGTTAGTATACCCTGCTGCTGAAATTTTAGCAAGTGCATTTTTGATATCTTTCATTTCATCTCTTACAGTATAAAGCTGAAGACCCAAATCTTTATGCATTTTAAATAAGTTGGGTGTATTAACCATTGAAACTGCTGTAAGAACAGAACACTGTTGTATAAATTTTCTTCGTGTAACCATGACTGTTATTTTGTAATTTTTGTAAAACAACTTATTTCATAAGATAATTTACTGCTCTACCAGCCATGGTTTTGCATCCAGTTTTTACAACGTTCCATCCAATGTTCATTTTTATTTTTTAAATTCAACCCAAAACCATGTCCACCGGTTTCATACAAATGCATTTCGGCCGCTACATGATTTTTTAATAATGCCTGGTAAAATACAATACTGTTTTGTGGTTTTACCGCGTCGTCATCACTTGCATGCACTAAAAAAGTTGGTGGTGTATCGGTGTTTACCTGCAACTCGTTTGAGTATTCAATAATCTTTTGAGCAGATGGATTTTTACCAATCAGGTTATCCCTGGAACCCATGTGTCCGATGCTGTCTGCGAAGCTGATTACCGGGTAAATCAACAACATAAAATCGGGGCGAAGGCTGGTATTATTTGGATTTGAGATAACTGACTTGCTAAAATGTGTTCCTGCAGTTGATGCAAGATGTCCCCCTGCTGAAAAGCCCATTATACCAACTTTAGCAGAATTGACGTTCCATTGTTTAGCACCTTCCCTTACTATCTTTATAGCTTGCTGTGCATCCTGCAATGGTCCAATTTCCGGATCAATCATTGTTTCAATATTTGGAATCCGGTATTTTACTACAAAGGCAGCTACGCCCATATCTGTAAACGTTTTTGCAATATCTGCACCTTCATGCCCTGCAGCTACAATTGAATATCCACCACCGGGGCAGATTACTACCGCCGTACCTGTTGCGTTTTGTTTTGACGGAAGATAAATGCTAAGGGTAGGTATGGATATTTTACTAATGATCAGTATACCATTCGACTGTTCTGATTTTTCTTCATTTTTTGACGGCTTGCTATTGGGAATGCTGTCTTTGTATAATGGTATAACTGTTTGGCACATGAGTAACAATGGGGCAATGTGAAGAAGAAGTATAAGGGCAATTCTTTTCATAATCGTTTTATTAATTCTTAAACATGACCAATAAGCAAAGGCCATTTGCTTCTGCTTATTGAGTTAAGTTATTTATAGCTAAAATAATTCTATGTTGCCCAGGCTCTGTCTCCTTTTTTATATGGATATGAACCATCATATTTGCCTGGCACAGCAATATAACGCAAAGCTTGTGTGGCACCTTCTTTTGATGTAAAGTACCCGAATAAAGTTAACTGTTTCATCATAGTAAAATAATGAGCTGGATCTTCAGGCTTTTTGCTTTTCTGGTAGTCTTTAGCTTCTTTATCAAGCGCAGTAAGCAGGGTAGTTCTTTGCTCGGGAGTAGCTTCTAAGAAAGATTTGCCATTGGCTTTTTTGCAGGCTTCTTCCAGTTTGCCAATGCCCGCATGAAATATTTTCTGATCCTTATCTTCATAAGTATCATTTACCATTACCACCATAAACTGGCCAACTTTTGCAGCTTTAGCTCCGGGGGTTTTAGTTGCGGGCAAAATGGTTTCAGCTACTTCATCCAAAAAAGCAGTATCTGCTTCCCCGAATGTTGCACCTCCTACCATGGGGCCGCTTTTACAACTGGTGAGCAACTCACCACCAATGAATACACCGCCCGTTAAAGCTGCGATCATTTTTAATAACTCTCTTCTTTCCATATTGATAGTTTTTATATGCTTATTATAAATTCCCTTTTTTTAATTCGTTCACCGCAAAATCGCAGGCTCTTGCAGTTAAAGCCATATAGGTGATTGATGGGTTTTGACAAGCACTTGATGCCATACATGACCCATCAGTTATGAAAACATTTTTTACCTCGTGCATCTGGTTGTTGCCATTTAAGACAGATGTTTTTGGATTCTTTCCCATTCTTGCCGTACCCATTTCATGAATACAAAAACCTGGAGCAGGTGCATTGTCATAAGAAGCTATATTTTTCAATCCTGCTTTTTCAAGCATTTCTACAGCACTGTCTTTCATGTCCTTACGCATTATCTTCTCGTTTTCTTTAAACTCACAATCTATATCCAAAGAAGGCAGGCCCCATTTATCTTTCTTATCTTTACTAAGAGTTACTTTATTTTCGTAATAGGGTAAATGCTCACCCCAGCTACCTATCCCAAATGTCCATTTACCAGGTTCTGTTAATGATTCTTTATAACCGGCACCTATCCCACCCTCAATGCTTATTTTTCCGCGACCTCCACCTCCCTGGTAACCAAAACCACGCACATAATCTTTTTGCTGAGTAGCCTGATTGATATTTCTAAACCGCGGAACATAAATACCGTTGGCCCTACGTCCGTATGTATATTGATCACTAAAATCTTCTGTTTCTCCATGCGCCCCTACGCCGTAATGATGATCCATCAGGTTATGCCCCACCTGTTCACTTGAATTACCCAAACCATTAGAAAAAGCATCCGAAACTGAATTCAGCAAAATGTGGGTTGTGCCCAATGTAGAAGCATTTAGAAAAATAATTTTTGCATAATACTCCTCAGTCTTCATTGTTTCTGTATCCAGAATGCGTACGCCAATTGCTTTTTTCTTATCCTTATCATATATCACCTGCTCTACTACAGAAAATGGCCTTAATGTCATATTACCCGTTCTTGCAGCGGCAGGTAATGTTGCGGCATTGCTACTAAAATATCCTCCAAACGGACAGCCTTCATGGCATTTGTTTCTAAACTGGCAAGGACCCCTATCCCCCACTTTCATTGTGTGATTGGCAGTACGGCCAATGATCATTGTTCTCCCATCACCAAAACTTTTCTTTATTCTTTCAGCTACTTGTTTTTCCAGGCAATTCATTTGCATGGGAGGCATAAACTTACCATCGGGTAACTGTGGCAAATTTTCAATTGATCCGCTTATTCCAACAAAAGGCTCAACATAATCATACCATGGTGCGATGTCTTTATAACGGATGGGCCAGTCTACTCCATGCCCGTCTTTTGCATTGGCACCAAAATCCACATCACTCCACCGATAACATTGCCTTCCCCAGGTTAAGCTTCTTCCGCCAACATGGTTGCCTCTTATCCAGTCAAATGGTTTTACCTGTGTGTAAGGATTTTCAACATCGTTTACAAAGAATTTTTTAGAAACTTCGTTCCAGGCATAAATTTTACTTTGCGTCGGGCTGTTGATTCTATCTGGCTGAGTGGTGGCACCATGGTGCGTTAACTCCCATGGATCTTTTGTGGTATCTGTATAATCTTTTATATGCTCTACATTGCGGCCTCTTTCAAGTACCAAAGTTTTTAAACCTTTTTCACATAACTCTTTAGCAGCCCAACCACCGCTGATGCCACTGCCCACTACTATTGCATCGTACGTGTTCTGTGCTATCGCCTTGTTATTGAAGTTGGTTGAATCGCCTGGCATACTTTTACTTTTATTATTCTGATTATTATCAATTCCAGGAACTACATCACAGCACTGATCATGCTTTCACCCATAATTTATTACTCATAACTTATAACTGATTAAATATTTCCTTTCTTCAATTCACTTACTGCAAAATCTACTGCCCTGGCAGTAAAAGCCATGTAAGTTAATGATGGATTTACACACGCTGCTGAAGTCATAAACGAGCCGTCTGTTACAAAAACATTGGGCGCATCCCACATTTGGTTGAAACTGTTCAACACCGATGTTTTGGCGTCTCTGCCCATACGTGCCGATCCCATTTCATGAATACCTCTTCCCAACGTGCCATCACCATCACGGCCTTTTACATCTTTAACTCCTGAAGCTTCCAGCATTTCGATGGCATCAGCAAGCATATCTTTACGCATCTTCTTTTCGTTCTCTTTGTACTCAATGTCCATTGATAAAATATTTAAACCCCATTTATCCTTTTTGGTTTTATCAAGCGTTACAAAATTTTCATGGTAAGGAAGTGTTTCACCAAAACCACCAATATTCATTGTCCAGGAGCCTGGTTCTGACAATGCTTCTTTTAATCCAATACCCAGGGAGATTTCTTCTGCGGAACGGTTGTATCCTTCTCTTGAACCTCCACCCTGGTAACCATATCCCCTTAAGTAATCTCTTTTATCACCGAATAAATTCTGGTAACGGGGAATATAAATTCCGTTGGCACGACGGCCAAATGTGTATTTATCTTCAAAGCCTTCTACCCTGCCACCAGCACCAACACCCAAATGATGATCCATGATGTTGTGGCCCAGTTCGCCACTGCTGCTCCCAAGCCCTCCCTGCCAGACATCCGTAGCAGAATTCATAAGCACCCAGGCACTATTTAAAGTAGAGGCATTAAGGAAAATTATTTTTGAATTGTAGGTATATGTTTTGTTGTTCTCGCCATCCAATACCTCCACACCGGTAGCTTTCTTTTTATCTTTATCGTATAAAATTTTTGTAACAATACTCCATGGACGAACCGTAAGATTACCGGTTTTTTTTGCCGCCGGTAATGTAGACGATTGTGTGCTGAAGTAGGATCCAAACGGACAACCCAACCAACATTTATTTCTGTATTGACAATTGGTACGGCCAGGCAATGGCTCAGTGATATTGGCGGTACGGCCAATGATCATTGATCTTTTACCTTTGTAATGGTCTTTAATTCTTGCGGCCACATCTTTTTCAACAATCGTCATATCCATGGCAGGCATAAACTGTCCGTCTGGTAACTGAGCCAACCCATCCCTTGATCCGCTGATACCGGCAAACTTCTCAACATAATCATACCAGGGTGCAATGTCTTTATATCTTACCGGCCAGTCTATCGCAACATGGTCTTTTAAATTTGCTTCAAAATCAAAATCACTCCAACGGTAACTTTGTCTGCCCCACATTAACGAACGGCCACCCATGTGGTAACCGCGAAACCAGTCAAAACGTTTTACTTCTGTATACGGACTGTCTTTATCACTCGCCCAATAATCCAGGTTCGTTTCATTTAACGGATAATCTCTTTTTAATACCGGGTATTCTTTTATCATTTCCTGCGTGCGCCTGCCGCGGTGCGGATAATCCCATGTTTCTTTAGTAGCGTTTACATAGTCCTTTACATGTTCTATATCACGTCCCCGTTCCAGCATCAATACTTTTAACCCCTTTTCTGTTAATTCTTTTGCAGCCCATCCGCCGCTGATACCGGAACCAATTACGATGGCATCATAGGTATTTTGGGTAACTGCTTTGTTGTTTACATTGGTTGAATCCTGTGGCATAATTATTTTTTTTGGGTACACTATTTATTTTCTTCTGCTAACACTTATTAAATTCCCAGGCAGATAAGATTTCACTTTTAACTCCTGATTCATAACTCTTTTAAAGATTCATTTTCTTCAATTCACTAACTGCGTGTTCAGCTGCTCTTGCGGTAAAAGCCATATAGGTGAGTGACGGATTCTGACAGGCAGCAGATACCATAAAAGATCCGTCTGTTACAAATACATTGGGTGCATCCCATACCTGGTTAAAGCTGTTGAGTACGGATGTTTTTGGATCTCTTCCCATTCTTGCGGAACCCATTTCGTGTATGCCACGGCCTAGGGTTCCATCCCCCATTGAACTTTGTACATTTTTAACGCCTGCCACGGTCAGCATTTCTTCCGCATCTTTCTGCATGTCAATCCGCATCTTCTTTTCGTTTTCTTTATACTCAATATCCATGGCAAGAATATTTAACCCCCATTTATCTTTCCTGGTTTTATCAAGGGTTATTTTATTTTCATGGTATGGCAAGGTTTCCCCAAAGCCACCGATACCCATTGACCATGCACCAGGTTCCGTAATTGCTTCTTTAAAACCTGCACCAATATTGAATTCAGGAATATTTCTTCCCCATCCATCGCGACTGGCCCCACCCTGGTAACCGAAGCCACGCAGGTAGTCTCTTTTATCGCCAAACAGGTTGCGGTACCGCGGAATATAAATGCCATTTGCACGACGGCCAAAAGTGGTTTTATCTTCAAAACCTTCCACCAGGCCGCTTGCGTAAACACCCAGGTGGTGGTCCATAACGTTATGCCCCAGTTCGCCGCTGCTACTACCTAAACCGCCTTCCCATACATCAGTAGCCGAGTTCATCAGCACCCAGGCACTGTTTAATGTAGAAGCATTGAGAAAAATTATTTTTGAATTATAAACGTAGGTTTTGTTGTCTTCCGCATCCAGTACTTCTACACCTGTAGCCCTTTTTTTATCTTTATCGTATAAAATTTTTGTAACAATACTCCAGGGTCTTAATGTAAGTTTACCAGTTACACTGGCTGCCGGTAAAGTAGAAGATTGTGTACTAAAATACGCGCCGAAAGGGCATCCCAGCCAGCATTTATCCCTGTACTGACAATTGGTTCTGCCGGGCAACGGTTCAGTTATGTTGGCTGTGCGGCCAATGATCATTTTTCTGTAACTGTTATAATGCCTGTTCATTCTGGCACTCACATCCTTCTCAACAATATTCATGTCCATGGCTGGCATAAACTGTCCGTCGGGCAATTGTGGTAAACCATCTCTTGAGCCACTTATACCAGCAAATTTCTCCACGTAATCATACCATGGAGCTATATCCTTGTAACGTACCGGCCAGTCAACAGCAATGTTGTCGTTAAGGTTGGCTTCAAAATCAAAATCACTCCACCGATAACTCTGTCTTCCCCACATCAGTGATCTTCCTCCTACATGATATCCCCTGAACCAGTCAAAACGCTTTATTTCAGTATAAGGACTGTCTTTATCGCTTGCCCAATAATCCAGGTTGGTTTCGTTTAAAGGATAGTCTCTTTTTAAAACAGGATAATCCTTAATCATCTGTTGTGTGCGTTCGCCCCGGTGTGGATAATCCCATGCCTCTTTATTGGCGTTTACATAATCTTTCACATGTTCAATATTCCGTCCACGTTCCAGCATCAAAACTTTTAATCCTTTTTCAGTAAGTTCTTTTGCAGCCCATCCTCCGCTTATTCCTGAACCCACTACTATCGCATCGTATGTATTATCTGGCATTTTAGTTTATCATTGTCAGGTTATGAATTAATTGCCCTACCTAAATCCGATTAAAATTACACGTCACAAATCTGGATGGCCTTTTTTAAATTGGCCAGCTTGTCTTTATTTTCTTTTGCAGTTGGAATAAATTCCTGTGCTGTATAACCCTTGAAGCCCGTTGCAACAATTGCTTTCATTATAGCCGGGTAATACAATTCCTGGCTTTCATCAATTTCGTGCCTGCCCGGAACACCTCCTGTATGGTAATGACCAAAGTACTGGTGGTTATTCTGGATAGTGCGGATCACATCTCCTTCATCTATCTGCATGTGATAAATATCGTACAACAATTTAAAATTTTCTGATCCAAGGCGTTTACACAAGTCAACACCCCAGGCAGATTTATCGCACATGTAATCCTTATGATCCACTTTACTGTTTAATAATTCCATCTGGATCGTTATGCCATTTTTTTCTGCCAGCGGCAAAATCTTCTGCAAGCCTTCCACACAATTCTTTAACCCGGTTTCATCATCCATTCCATTGCGGCTTCCGCTAAAACAAATCAGGTCTTTATACCCCGCTTCCTTCATCAAAGGAATAACATCTGTATAATCTTTAATCAATTGTTCATGGTATATTTTGTTATTAAACCCATTGGTTAAACTAACATTGCCGCCATGGTAACACATTGAACTGTATAGCCCATATTTTTGCAGCATGGGCCAATCTTTTGGTCCAATAAGATCAATGGCACCGAAGCCCATTTCTTTTACTGCCTGGCAGAGCTCTTCCAATGGAATAGAACTGTAGCACCACTGACAAACGGAGTGATTGATATTGCCTTTTAATTTCATTGAACGGGTATCGTTTTTAGTTTCTGCCACGCAGGCATTTAAAATTGAAGACGCACCTACGGCCACTGAACCTGCCAGCAAATTTTTTATAACCGTACGTCTGTTTTGATTTGAAGGCATATTGAGGAAAATTTATAGTTGATAAGATTCTACATTTATCGGTGCTGGTTGCTGAGTTGATACTTTTTTTCTAGAGCGGATATAAATAAATAAACCAATGAAAGCAGCTGTCAATATAATGGGAATAATTAAAGTTGCATTGATAATTTGTGGGCCAGCGGCCTTTTTTGCCTCTGTAAGCGCACTTATCATTTCCGGAGTAGCTGAAGGTGCGGAATATGCCCCAATAGGTATATTAGTATTCAATTTCGCAACAATTAATTTATCATAATAACCTCCCATTATGATCGTGTAAAGAGATACCGCAAGCATTCCAGCACCACCCATTAAGTTAAGACCAACAGCCCCGGTACGCGGTAAGTTTTCTGATACAAACCCTAACATAGTTGGCCAGAAATAACATACACCCATTCCAAAAACAATTGCTCCTGCGAATAACATACTACCGGATGAATGACCTAATATATATAAACCCAATGCAGCCAAAGCTGAAGAAATTATTAACACCCCTGGTGGAGAGAATTTATGAACAACAGGCCCGGCAAATGCCCGGCCTATTACCATTATACCTGTTTCTAATGTAAGCAAAAGCAACGCGTTTTCAGTTACATTTTTTAATAAAACATCGATCCACTGACCAGTAAATAATTCAGTTATTGCCGTACCAAACATTAATATTATCATCACAGCAAACAATGGATTTAGCAAAGCTTTATACATTTGTGACGTGGAGATACCACTGGAAACTCTTTCTGTTGGTGGAAAATCCAGTTTGCTGAAAAAATAGCCATATAATAAGGTTGGTATCAGCATTATTGCAACCTGTAATTGCCAGATAACGCCTAGTTTACTTAAAAAGAAAACTATTAACGTGCCTAAGAATATACCTCCTGGAAACCAAAGATGAAAGTGGTTAAGCTTTGTAGTTTTATTATCTGGGTATAATGCTGTTACAAGAGGGTTACAAGCAGCCTCAATGGTACCGTTGGCAATCCCTATCAAAAGTGTAGAAAAAAATAAAGTCCAATAACCGGTTGCAAAAATAGTTAAGAAAATACCAGCGAGATGGAAAACGAATGCCATTATTAATAGCTTTTTCATTCCAATAACGTCAACAACAAAACCACCTATAATTACGGCAAGTGGAAAACCCCAAAATGCTGTAGCAGCAATGGTTCCTAACTGCGCAGAATTTAGATTAAACTGAGTTCCCTGGTCTCCCAAAACCCCGGCTCTGATACCGAAAGAAAGGGACGTTACTAACAGGCCGAGACAACTGGCTACAAATAATTTATTTCGCTGAATAGAGGCAGGCATAATCGTTAAGTTTTTTTTAAGGAATGAAGTAACAAGGTATGAATTTATCTAAATAAAAAATCGAATCGTTAATAAATATATATCCTTCACACTATTTTTTCCCATCTTTTCAAATTATTGTACTGATATTTTTACCAAAAACTTTAATTTATAAGAAGATGATTTTTTAAGGGATTGGCTTTTATCTTTAACAATCCAAATCATCATTTTTAATTTTCGTGGTGGGCCATCTGTTAAAAATAAAATGATAATTTTAACCTTCCAAAAACAGCGGCTGGTTAAGAAAAGAAAATAACAATTAATTTGGGGGTCTTCATTTCATCAACGATGCTTAAAAACAATCAACCACTTATAATAAAAATAACATGAACAGAAAATTACGAATGGGTATGATCGGCGGCGGTAAAGATGCCTTTATCGGCGCCATACACCGGCTTGCCTCTAACATGGATGGGCTGATAGAACTGGCAGCTGGTGCATTAAGTATTAATCCTGATATTGCCCGTGAATCGGGTGAGATGCTTTTTTTACCAAAAGACAGAAGCTATCTTACTTACGATGAACTGATAAAAAAAGAAAGTGAATTGCCAGCGGATAAACGCATCGATTTTGTAACAATCGTTACGCCCAATTTTGCGCACTTTGCACCCGCAATGATGGCGCTGGAGCATGGCTTTCATGTGGTGATTGAAAAACCAATCGCTTTTACTTTAGCAGAAGCAAAACTATTAAAAGCCAAGGTAGAAGAAACAGGCCTTATACTTTGTTTAACGCACACTTACTCTGGTTACCCGATGGTAAAGCAAGCCAAAGCAATGGTTTCAGAAGGTGTGTTGGGAAAGATAAGAAAAGTATGGGTAGAATATCCACAGGGATGGCTGAGTAAATTAAGTGAGCGGGAAGGCAACGCACAGGCTGCCTGGAGAACAGACCCAACAAAAAGTGGAAAAAGTGGATGCATGGGCGATATTGGAACGCATGCAGCCCACCTGGCAGAATACATTACCGGTTTACAAATTACTCAAATGTGTGCAGCTTTAAATATTTTGGTAGATGGCCGTGCGCTGGATGATGACGGTAATGTGTTGCTAAAATTCAGCAATGGCGCAGCGGGTGTTTTAATGGCATCGCAGGTTGCAGCGGGTGAAGAAAATGCATTAAGAATAAGAGTGTATGGAGAAAAGGGAGGCGTAGAATGGGCACAACACGAACCCAATACTTTGCTGGTTAAATGGCTTGATCAACCTACGCAAATTTTAAGGGCAGGCAGCAATTACCCCTGGCTTTCCAGCTTTACAAAAAACAGTTGCCGTACACCAGGCGGACATCCTGAAGGATATTTGGAAGCCTTTGCAAATATTTATAGAAATTTTGCGCAAACATTAGGGGCTAAAATTGACGGCACAACGCCTTCAAAAGAGGCACTTGATTTTCCTTCAGTAGAAGATGGCATTCGCGGCATGGCATTTATTGATAACGTGGTTGCTTCATCACAGTCTGATAAAAAATGGTTTGATCACATAGTTGAATAGGCTAACAAATATTTTTTTACACAGCGAAACAGAGGATAGAAAGCAGGCAAAAGAAAAAATAATAAAATATGCCTTCATTTATTTTGTCTTCTTGGCTTTCGTTGCGTGAAACAAAAAACTTAACACATATTTATGACAACACTAAAAGGACCCGGAATTTTTCTTGCACAATTTATGGGGGATACTGCTCCGTTTAATTCGCTGGAAAGTATCTGTAAATGGGCAAAAAGTATTGGCTTTATTGGCGTGCAAATACCCACCTGGGACAGCCGCCTCATTGACCTGCAAAAGGCTGCCGAAAGCAAAACCTATTGCGATGAATTGAAAGGCATCATCAACAGTTGCGGACTGGAAATAACAGAATTATCTACGCACTTACAAGGCCAGCTTGTTGCAGTGAACCCAGCTTATGACGCCTTGTTTGATGGCTTTGCGCCCGAAGCTTACCGCAACAATCCACCAGCAAGAACAGCATGGGCCGTACAACAATTAAAGTATGCTGCCATTGCGTCTAAAAATTTAGGATTGAGTGCCCACGGTACTTTTAGCGGCGCTTTGCTGTGGCATACGGTGTATCCATGGCCGCAGCGTCCTGCAGGTTTAGTTGAAACAGGTTTTAACGAACTGGCAAAAAGATGGTTACCGATATTGAACCATTTTGATGAACAGGGGGTAGACCTATGCTATGAAATTCATCCAGGCGAAGACCTGCATGATGGTGTTAGCTATGAAATGTTTTTAGAAAAAGTAAACAACCATCCAAGAGCCTGTTTATTGTATGACCCTTCGCATTTTGTATTGCAATGCCTAGATTATTTAACCTACATAGATCATTACCATGAGCGGATAAAAATGTTTCATGTAAAGGATGCCGAGTTTAACCCAACCGGGAAACAAGGCGTGTACGGTGGTTACCAAAACTGGATTAACCGTGCAGGACGTTTCCGTTCCCTGGGTGACGGACAGGTAGATTTTAAAGGCATCTTTAGCAAACTGGCGGCCTACGATTTTAAAGGCTGGGCTGTAATGGAATGGGAGTGTGCCATCAAACATCCGGAAGACGGTGCCAAAGAAGGATCTGTCTTTATTAAAGATCATATTATACGGGTAACAGAAAAAGCTTTTGATGATTTTGCCAGCACCGGCAACAATGAAAAATTTAACCGCAATATATTAGGATTAGATTAGTAATTTTGTATGCAATAATTTTAAATTAAAATAATATTTACATGAAAAAAATCATAACTATTTGTTTATTAACAGCTGGGTTTTATGCGTGCAACAGTGGTACAAATGATCAGGCAAAGACTGAAGCGCCCACAGCAGATTCCAAAGTAACAGCGAAAGCAGATCCAACAGATACTCCTGAATTTCATAAAGGGATGGACCTGGTAAATAACAATGACTGTAAAACCTGTCATAAAATTGATGAAAGGCTGATTGGTCCGGCCTTTAGGGATATTGCCAATAAATATCCAAACAACGCAGCAACATTAGATACACTGGCTCACAAGATCATTAACGGTGGCCAGGGCAACTGGGGTTCTATCCCAATGGCAGCACACCCTAATTTATCGGTGGAAGATGCAGCAGCAATGGCTAAATATGTTTTGCTATTAAAAAATAATTAAACCAGTTACACATGAAAATGATCTTAATTTCTTTGCTGTATTTTGTTATGAGTGGAAGCAATATTAACCAAAATAATATGGCAAAAATTAACAACCCCGGTCAATCAATTAAAAATGATGGCTGGAAAAAATTGTTTGATGGTAAAACAACAAAGGGCTGGCACACCTATGGTAAAAGTTCCGTAAACGACAGGTGGAAAATTGCAGATGGCGCCCTGTATATTGATAATACAGTTAAAGAAGGGGGCGATATTGTAACGGATAAAGAATATGAAAATTATGATTTAAAATTAGAATGGAAGATCTCTAAAAACGGTAACAGCGGTATCATTATCAACGTTCATGAAGACGCTGCAAAGTATAATGAAACTTACAAAACCGGCCCTGAAATTCAGGTGCTGGACAATGAAGGACATCCGGATGGAAAAATTCCTAAACACCGTGCAGGCGATTTATACGATTTGATAAAAAGTTCTTCTGAACCTGTTAAGGAGCCGGGCGAATGGAATGCAGCTGAAATTATTTGCAATAAAGGTAAGCTGCAGATATTTATGAATGGCACCAATGTAGTTACAACTACTATGTGGAATGACAACTGGAAACAACTGATTGCTGCAAGTAAGTTTAAAAATATGCCGGATTTTGGCACTTTTAAAAAAGGAAAGATAGCGCTGCAGGATCATGGCAATGCTGTTTGGTATCGCAATATTGAAATTAAACAATTGTAAAAAACATCGTTATGCCTGCTATTTCATTTGTCCGTAGCATTTTTTATCTAGTATGTTTTGTTGCCACAGTTTCTTTTACGTTGGATCATCAAAAACAAGAAAAAAATAAAGTTCTTATTTTTTCTAAAACAAATGGTTACCGCCATTCCAGTATTGAAACCGGTATAGCTGCTATCAGAAAATTAGGAGCAGCCAATAACTTTGATGTGGATGCAACAGAAGACTCTGTTTATCTGAACGATGCCAATTTTAAAAAATACAAAACTGTTATTTTTTTAAGTACTACCGGCACCGTGTTGGGTAAAAGTGAGGAACTCGCTTTGCAAAATTTTATTCACAACGGTGGTGGCTTTGTGGGCATTCATGCAGCAACAGATTGTGAGTATGAATGGCCATGGTACGACAAGATGATTGGCGCCAATTTTTTATCGCATCCACAGCAACAGCAGGCAAAAATAATTGTCGTAGATAACACGCATGCCTCCACCAAACATTTACCCGCTACCTGGGTTAGAAAGGATGAGTGGTATAATTTTAAAAACATGAACCCGGATGTAAAAGTTTTATTAAAGATTGATGAAACGAGTTATACAGGCGGAAAAAACGGCGACAATCACCCGATGGCATGGTATCAGGACTATGAAGGCGGAAGAGTTTTTTACACAGAATTGGGCCACACAGAAGAATCTTACAGTGACCCCTTATATTTGCAACATATTCTCGGAGGCATTCAGTATGCCATCGGTATAAAATAAATACAGCTTGCAATTCAATAAAAAAAGGTAGTGCTTTCGTACTACCTTTTTTTATTGCAACAATTAATATTTTATAGTTCTCTAACCCAGATATTGCGGAAACTAATTGGTTCACTTTTATCTCCATGAGCCTGCAATTTAATGGGTTCAGGTCCGTGCTTTATGTACACAGGGGCGCCAATATATTTTGTTTCTCCTTTTAATTCATAATTGTTTTGTACCAATACACCGTTGTGAATTGCGGTTACACGGGCCGGTAATTTAATAGTGCCGTCATCATTAAACCGGGGTGCCGTCCAAATGATATCGTACACCTGCCACTCACCTGGTTTTTTACAGGCATTCGCCAACGGAATAGATTGTTTGTAAATGCTTCCTGTTTGCCCGTTTACATAAGTGGAATTGTTATAACAATCCAATATCTGTATTTCATAACCGGCATCGCCACCACCGGTGGATGCCAGGAAAACGCCGCTGTTTCCTCTGGCCTGACCCTGCCCGGTAATATTAGCCGGTATACGCCATTCAATATGCAACTGGTAATCGGTAAATAATTTTTTGGTTTGTATGTTACCGGTACCCTTTTTAACAGTTAAAATATTTTTTGCAACTGTCCAGTTCGCAGCTTTTGTGGTGTCATTTGTTGATACCCATTCATCCAGATTTTTGCCGCCAAATAAAACGATGGCATCAGAAGGAGCATCAGCAGTAGTTTTGCCTGGTGTTATTACTTTTGGCACCGGGCTGTAAAATTCAGTTGCTGTAGGATCACCCTGCTGGGCAAAAGATACGGTAGTGGTACATGCCGTGACTAACAGCAGGGATAAATTTTTAAATTTCATGTGGCGATTTTAAACTGTAATTTATTTTTGAGGATGGAGAAACAATGGTATTAATAATCTGAATATTCAGTTGGATGGAGAAAAAAGATATCTGCTTTTGAAACAGTATTCAGGTATTCGGGCATTACAGAAATTTTTTTCCAAACACTGTCATCAACAAAATTTTTCCAGTGTTCATCCCTTTCAGCCTTGTTATTAAAGGTGGTCATGTACATCAGGTTGGGCATGTGGCTGCCACTTAATACTTCAGCGTAAAAAACAGCATTAAATTTTAAACGATCAAACAAGGTTACTTCTCCCCCGTCATTAAACATTTTTACTTTCTGGCGGTACAGTCTTTCAGTCGGGGCTTCGTAACTACGCAACTCATATACCCTTTCTGTTAAAGGTGCGGTAAGTACAGGCTTTTTTAAATGAAGCATGTCTTTAAAAGCTTTTAGCAATGTTGTTTCTATTCTTTCAAAAGGCATTTTATTAAATGCTGCAATGTTATAATCAGAAGTATTATTTTTTATCAATGACCCTTCCGTTAGTCTGGTCATCAGTGCTTCATATTTTTGTAAGGATGCAAAAGGTATCAACACATACAATCTTTTATCTGTGGCAGTATCATTGTCTATACTGCTAAATACACCAATATTGGTTAACCCGGTTTTGTGCAGTGCAGGCAGGTAGGTATTTTTAAGGTAAGCATTGATTACCCCCAGTTGATCAGCGGTTTTGCAATGATAAATTGTAAGCTGGTAATATTCGCCGCCGGGAGCTTTAACGGCATTTATAAAACTACTGTTTAGCAGCAACAGAAAAGCAAGTACCAGTGTTGTCGATGTAAAGAATTTTTGTTTCATGAATTAAAGTGAATTATATTTTTTGATTAAAAAAGAAAAGATAAGCTTAAATAGTGATAATCAATTTGGCTGTTGGCACACAACTTATTCGAATTTCTGTTTTAATGTGAAAAATATAGCAAAGTAAATGTGCGCAATTATAATAAATAAATAAACCCAAAGAAAAATTTAAAAAATCAGCTTGCCCCTAAGGCTGTTTTATCATTGAGTTGCCTTAATCTTTTACATAAAATTTTTATAAACCCCATGGCTACTTCAGGTCTTGATTCAATCAATTCATAAAATGGTTCCTGGTCAATTTTAAAAAGCAGGCAATCTGTTTTGGCGGTAGCAGAAGCACTTCTTGTTTCTGCATCCAGCAACGACAGTTCCCCAAAAACTTCCTTTTCCTTCAAAACAGCCAGCATGGTTTTACCCTTATGAATTTCAATTTCGCCACTCAAAATAATGTACATACAATCACCCTGTTCTCCTTCCTCAAAAATTAAGGTTCCCTGTTCTACTTCTTTCTGCTGCATCAATGGTGCCAGTTCGGCAAGAATTATTTCAGGTGTATCGCTGAAAATACTCAATGATCTTAATAGCAATACTTTTTCAATCAGTAACAAACTCTGGCTGCCGGGGGATGTAGACATACAATAAAATTTAATTTTTCATCTGATAAATGTATACAATAAAATTACAAACTTAGTTTAATATACATAGCAGTTGCACGAAGTAATATATTTTCTGCCTGAGTACATTTTTCAAGCCCTATTTGACGGATGGTTTATTGCTGCTGTTTTGATATGTGAGGGAACAGGCTGCAGCCGATTTAATTGAGGCACCTTTAAAAGAACAAATGGATACTCCATAGCAGTTGTACAAAGTGTTTGTATGGCATCGGCTTTAATGATTGCAATATTATTATTTTTTAAAACCATTGCATAAAACATCCAATGAAACCGGAATATTTTTTTGGCGGATTAAATGAATAGCGGCTGTTTTTATCTTTTCTGAAGTATGCTGCGGTGCTGATAATATCAATTCATCCACAAAATAATTTTAGTAGAATCAAGCATTTTCAAAATATTAATTACTTCGTTTCCCTACCCGGCAACACCTTTTTTCTTACCTGTTTAACTGTATCCCTATCATCCATTGTAAAATACTGCAGGTTAAATAGTTGCTGCCAATGGTGTTAGTAATAATTTTAAGGTATTCGTTATTTACTTTATAATTGTCAATGATCCCTAAAATGCATGGCACAAAAAGCATATAATAAAAATTGCTTAAATCGGCATGGGGCTGATATTGTATAAGCTCCGTAATAAAATTACTGTAAAAAGCGATGTGCAGGGATTCATAATACCTTTAAAATAGTATGTACCCGCTATCTTCCAAGGGTGCGCAATGGTTGCATGGTTGTGATAAAAACAGGCGGGCGGATGGCACGTGACCGTGTAGAAAAAACGAAACCCAGTAATTATTTATGATGTTTGTCACGGTCTTCATATCCCTGACGAGAAGACCCGTTGCGTTGCTGTTGGGGCTGAAAATGTGGTTGTGAAGGTTTATTATGATATTGAGCAGCATGTTGTTGAGGAGGTTTATTATGATATTGATTAGCATGTTGTTGTGGAGCATATTGTTGCGAAGCAGGTTGTTGTGGTTGTTTAGAATGCACCCGTGCTGAATTTACAAGTGCCAATTGGTTTGACTTGCTATACGACTGAGGAGGATTGTTCGGTTGATTTACACGCTGCGCATTTACTGGTGTATTATTTAGCCTTGCAGAATTATTACCAATATTTATTGCCGGAGGCGCATCCTTATGATCTTCTGAAGTGATTTTATTTCCATTTATTCTACTTATGCCTGGAGTGGTTGGACGACCATGGTTTACAGATGCAAATTGATTACGATCGTGGCTGGCTACCCCCTGGTGCAACACCTGTTCAGTCGTAGGCTGTACATGTTTTTCATTCATGGCAATCCTTTCTTCCTGACGGGGTTGAGCCATTACGCCCCCTTGACCATTAAAACTGGTACGGTTATTAATAGTTGTATTATTGATCACCGTTTTGTTGACATACGTATTTTTGACCACCGTTGTATTGACATTGGTTACCGCTGTGTTATAGCTAAATGAATTACCTCGCCATTGACCCCCATCATAACCAGAACCGCCGTAACCGTAGCCATAATTAATACCGCCGTAAAAGCCGATATGCCTCCCCCAATATCCCCCGTGATACCCATACCCACCATCGTTATAACCCCAATAACCTGGTGTCCATAAAAACCCTAATTGTGGCGGGCGAACCCAAACACCAGATACCCAAAAATAACCTCCATCACCATAAGCCCAATAACCTGGTGTCCACAAATAACCATCGTTTGGACAAACCGGCTGTGCATAAAATGGCAAAGCCGGAGGCTCGACTCTAACCGAAATACCTACACTGGTTTGTGAAGCAGCCCTTGGTGTAGCACAAGATGTTGCCAATAAAACAACAGCCGATATTGTGATAAAATTTATACTCTTTTTCATTTTTAATGTTTATTTGTTGCCTGTGTGACAAAGAATAATATCCATAGTTTAATTTGTATTTTAAATACTAAAGGACAATAACTATTTTAACAATTTTTTATTTATCTATATTATAAAATGTGATTAGTTTTTTTGTAAGAAATGGAGCAAAAGTGTGTCTGCCAAACTCTATTTTAAAATAGCTATGAACCGGGCATCCCTAGAGAAGAAAAAGATTTTAAAACGGCGAAGGAAACTTACCAATCTCATACAGGACACCCCTTAAGAGGAATTGGTAAACCAGGGGGATAAGTTTTGATAATCAAATTAATTTTTGAACTTAAATTCCCGACGATTTGGGTCCATAATGATCGGGTAAAAAAGAGCATTTCAGCCAAAAAAATAACAGAACGTACGGAAAGTTCTCACTTTCAACCAATTAAAGAAGAATAAGGAAAACCTGTTTCTAAAATCCTTAATAATTCCAGTGCGCATAAGATATTTGATAGTATAACGTTCCTGTATCGAGCCTATTAAATTAAAACAGATAAGACTGATTTATTGGCGATAGAAAGAAAAGTTGTGTCGGTTAAAATGGCGAAAGACTCCAGTAACGGTAGTGACAGGCCTTTAAAATTTACCAGTGAAATATATGGTATGTTTAAAAAAATAATCAAGCAATACCAAACATCAACCTTCCCTATAAAGAGTATACCATTTTAAACCGGTTAAATGCCTAACAACCAAAATAAGTGTAAGTAATCGTGTAAAATAAATAAATGTTACAATTAGCTCATTATAAACTATCTAAAATTTAAGTAGTGGCCTCGTCAGGAATCGAACCTGAATCTGGGGCTTCGGAGGCCCTTATACTATCCATTGTACTACGAGGCCGCTGGTGCATTACTTTCCAAAATGGCTGATATTACTGCCAAATATTTTTACCGCTATCGCCAGCAATATTACACCGAAAAATTTTCTTATAACCATCATTCCATTGGGACCCATAAAACTTTCTACCCACTTTAAAGATTTAAGTACCACATAAATAATTATACAGTTAATGAGTATGCCGAAAAAAATATTTATATCATGGTAGTTGGCTTTTAAACTCATCAGGGTAGTGAGTGTTCCGGAACCTGCTATTAACGGAAATGCAATGGGTACCATACTGCCACTTTTTGCATCGCCATCTGGTTTAAAAAACTCATGCCCCAACACCATTTCGAGTCCGATAATAAAAATTACGATACTACCGGCTACCGCAAATGATTGCACATCCAGCCCCAGTAACCCTAAAAACTGCCTGCCAATAAATAAAAATAAGATCATTAACGCTCCGGATGCCAGCGTGGCCTCGGTTGACCTTATCTCTCCACCCATCTTCACCCTAAGAGAAGCCAATACAGGAATATTACCCACCATATCAATTACTGCAAAAAGCGTAAAAGTAACAGTTAGTATTTCCTTAATGGCAATCTGATGGATATCCATATCGGTTTCAATTTTTGCAAATATACATTTTCAAAAACGTGTGCCATTATAAATAAGAAGGTTTATGTGTTTCTTTTTCCTGCATGATATTGGATAGTATCTCGTGCTGCAAACCAAAAGGTGTAGCAGTTATTTTTATAACACAGCCATAATGGAGCGAAAAAGTGCTAAAAGAATCTTTTAAAGCGGTATTGGTTATATAAGATAAGATGCTTCTAATTACTCCTCCATGAGCTACAATTACAACTGGTCCGGCTTTGTGATGAATATCTATGAAGACATTTTTTACTCTTTGATAAAGGTCTTCGTAGCTTTCGCCGCCAGGTATACGCACTGTTACAAATCCGTTCATCCAGGGATCAATTTCTTCCCTTGCAATGCTGTCCCAGGCTTTTAATTCCCATTGACCACAATTAATCTCCATCAGGTCATCATGAAGGTGAATGTGGTGTGTTGGAAATAAATGCGCTGCCAGTTTTTTACACCGCTGCAACGGACTGCTAAAAACAGTACCGGTATTTTCAGGAAGAAATTTTTGTATACACGCAGCTTCCGCTGCGAACGTTTCTTTCACATCAATATCAGCCTGCCCATAGCAAATACCTTTTGCTACATCCGGTGCTGTGTGCCTTACAAGATATATTTCCATATAATTAACAAGGATAAATAAAAGGTGACTTCTGCTACCTGCTGTATGGCACCGAGGCAATCCCCGGTGTAACCACCAATCCATTTTTTAAAATAGTTTGCCAGTTTAAAACTAATTAGTAACACGGGCACTATAGCCAGTAAAACATAATAATGAAAAAACGCAAAGGGTAATAAAGCAAAAACCACCGAACTGGTTAATTCCGGCCATTGCAATTTTTTTGATGCCAGTGGTTTTGATTTGCTGCCATTATCCGCGGTAACATACTGATAATACTGAATTACAAATACGGGCATTAACCTGCTGACAGCATGAGCAGCAACCATGGTTACTGCTACCAACAGATACAATTCCTTTTCGGTTACTGCCTTAAATGAAAACCAGGTTACCAGTTCTTTCAACAATAAAAATTTTGCACTTAACATTAACACCAGTCCGGCTACGCCATAGGTACCAAGGCGACTGTCTTTCATAATGGCCAGTATCTTTTCTTTTGTCCAGCCACCACCAAAAGCATCACAGGTATCTGCAAAACCATCTTCATGAAAACAACCTGTTGTAAATATTCCTGCAATGATGGCTGCCAGTAAACCAATATCTGCACCAACAAATTTGTGAAAAATAAAAAATGCTGCAAAACTTATCAGCCCAACAATCCATCCTATTAATGGAAAATACGTGGGAGACTTTTGTAAATAGTTTTCGCCATGATCTATATTTTTTGGCACGGGCAGCCTGGTTAAAAACATTACACCTGTTAAAAAAACAGTCAGCTCTTTTTTCAAGAAAATCATTTTATAAATTAAATTTTAATTTTATACCGCTATAATAATTTTCTGGTGCTGCTGGATTGAAATATTTGTTTCCTGCTGCATTCAGATCGTTACCCAGGCTATACGGTGTATTAAAAGATCTGTCGAAAGCAATATAAATTTCCCCTTCCAGCACCTTACAAAATTTCTTTTTGTAACCCACCCTACCCAATAACAAATTATATTGACTTGCAAAAAAAGTATTTGCATCATTTAGCGGCAATATATCTGTATACCTGTAAGTAATATTAGCATACAACCCAGTGCCCGTAACAATATCTGTACCCAATAAAAATACATTGGGTGGTGTACCGGTTAACTTATTGCCGCTATAATCATTGGCTACCTGTTTATACTCTTTAAACCTTGCCATACTTTTTGTATAATTACTCCACAAGTGCAAGCTTTGTACAAAACCTGTGCTGCGGCGAACAGGATAATAATTTATAGCCAGCTCCAAACCATGCTGTTCGGTTTTGCCGGTGTTTACAAAGTAATCCGCACCGCTTGCGTCACGCCTTGTAACAATTGTATTGTTCAGGTAAAAAATATAATACGCCGCATCTATAAATAATTTATTTTTTACCGGTTCCATTCTTAGCCCCAACTCGTAATTCACGGCCTTTTCTGCATCCAGCCCGGCATTAAAAATACCTGCAGAAGGTACTATCTCATCTATCGTTGGCGGAGAGTATCCTTTACTGACAGTTGCATACAGACTGTAATTTTTATGTATCTTTTTTAATAAAGAAATGCGGGGTACAATAACGGGGTTAAATGTTTTATTGATGGTTGTTACCGGGTGTTGATTCAACCTTGTAAAACCATAATTGTAATTATTATAACTAACCCCTGCATTTATAATAAAATTTTCTGCCAGGCTGATATCCGTCTGTAAAAAAACATTGTATTGTGTTGCGGCAATCTCATCATCAAACTGCAAT
>NZ_JACMOO010000094.1 GCF_014377975.1 Ferruginibacter sp. | reverse complement strand
TTTTTTAACTGGCTTAATCCAATAGCCGCCTGTGTATCTGTTACCTTAAGGTTAAAACCAATGTGGCTGTAGGTATATTTATGATCGTAGCCGCAAGGCATTTCTCCCAAACACTGATCAAAACGTTTACCACAGGTATTGTCTTTACCAGGTTCGCACCAGCAATCACGGCCCCAATCACGAAAGCTTTCTGCAATCACTTTCAGGCTTGCATTGTTTACTAAAACAGCGCCGCCCTCGCCCATCGTAATGTGGTGTGCAGGATAAAAACTTAAGGTAGCAAGGTCGCCAAAACTACCGGTCTTTTTGCCATTGTATGTAGCACCCAAACTATCACAATCATCTTCTATTACCCATAAGTTATATTTTTTTGCAATGGCCATCACTATCTCAAGATTAAAAGGATTACCCAATGTATGCGCCAGCATAATGGCTTTTGTTTTAGGGCTAATGGCTGCTTCAATCAGTTCGGTTTTGATATTATAAGTTGGAATATCTATATCAATAAATACCGGTACACAGCCAAATTGTATTAACGGATTAACGGTGGTAGGAAATCCTGCTGCCACAGTAATTACTTCATCACCGGGTTTAATTGCCCTATCCCCCAATTTAGGAGAAGTTAATGCATAAAAGGCTACTAAATTAGCAGAAGAACCACTGTTAACAACTAAGGAAAAACGACTACCAAAGTAACGGGCTAAATCTCTTTCAAATACAGCTGCATACCTGCCGGTTGTAAGCCAACCGTCTAATACCGCATCTACACCATACAACAGATCCATCGGATCAATAACTTTTCCTGTTACAGGAATATAATCAACACCAGGAACAATTGTTTTACATAAACGGGTTTGTAGTTGCTCAAATAATTCAGTATGGACAGCATCACTTAAATTCTTTATCATATCAGTTTTTTATACTTTTTATATATTCTTTCATTGTAACCAATGAAAGAGGATTTATTTGTTTTAATAGTTTGTCTGAATTCATTTGAAGCACTTGCATGCTACTATCCAAACGAATTATTTTTTCGAATGATTCATCCGGAACCGCTACACCAAATTCATTCCCTATCAACTTAACCAACTCTTTAATAGTGAGGCTTTCTGCTGATGGGAAATTATAGATGCCGGCGGGTATCATTTTTTTAATACAATTTAAAATCAATGTAGTTGCATCCGCTACCAAAAGATATTGCCTAACCTGTGTACCTGCTGTAAATTGAAGTGGCCTATTAAATCTAAAACCAGCAATTGTATAGGGTATTATTCTATTGGGGTTTTCATTGCTACCATAAATTGTTGGTAGAATAAAATGGTAATTACTGAATTCAAATTTTGTAAAATGAAAGTATTGTGTCAACATTCTTTTTGAGAAACAATACACATTGGGCACATCAGCCCTCGAATGAATGATATCTTCCTCTGTAAAAGATTTCGAAATATCAACACTTCCAATTTCAAAATAAGAACCAAACGAGATAAATAGTCCTTTAAAAATAATTTTATTTAAACCTTCGCAAAGCTTAATTGGAATAAATGTATTGATTGCATAAATATCTTCATTATTTACTTTATCCGCGGATTGAACCCCTAATCCTGCTGCATAAATGATTACATCACAAGCTGCAATTTTATCTAATGGTAATTGATCTGCCAATAAATCTATCTGGCAAAATTGGTTGACTGCAACGCCTGCTGGTTTTGTTCTTCCAACCAAAAAAACCTCAATGGCTTCTTTTGAAAAATGTTCAATGATTGCTTTTGATAAAAAACCACCGGTGCCAATAATACAAATTTTCATTTTTGATTATTGTTGAAGTAATTAATTTGTTCGATGGTATTAGTAAGTGCGTTGGTAGGTTCGGCAATATATTCCTTGTACCATTCTACGGTGAATTTTATGGCTTTTTCTGCCAGAAACTGCGGTTGCCATTGCAGCGATTCACAGGCTTTGGTTATATCTAATTGCAACAGGCCTGCCTCATGGGGTGCTTCGGTTTGTGCTGGTATTTCTATTGTTCCTTCACCCCAGCAAAGAATCGCAGTTTTTACTACTGCTTCCACAGTAAGGTTATCAGAAGTATAAGGACCAAAATTAAAGGCATCTGCAAAATCTATCGGATGCTGTACCTGCTGTGCCGCCAAGGTAAGATAACCGCTTATCGGTTCCAATACATGCTGCCATGGACGTACTGCTGCTGGATTGCGAACGAGTACAGGTTGCCCGGCAATCAGCGCTCTTACAATATCAGGGATAATTCTATCAACTGCCCAGTCTCCCCCACCAATAACATTGCCCGCCCTGCCAACACTGATAGATTTACCGTGCTCCCCATACTTAGCAGGATTGAAAAAAGACTTTCTGTAACTATCAATAATTAATTCTGCGGTTGCTTTACTGGCACTGTAAGGATCATATCCTCCAAGCCTGTCAGTTTCTTTATAAAAATAATGCTGTTCTTTATTGTGGTACACTTTATCAGTAGTTATCATCACAGCTACACAAGGTTTTTCAAGATAACGAAGCGCTTCCAGTACATGTGCTGTTCCCATAGCATTTATTGCAAAAGTATCCACGGGTATTTCGTAAGAAAGCCGCACCAACGGCTGTGCTGCCAGGTGAAAAACAAAGTCGGGCTGAAAGCTAATGAGTTCAGCTTTTAACTTTGCTGCATCACGGATGTCTGCAATTACACTCTCACACATTGCATCTCCGTTTATGGCAAGGTAAAGATCCCGGGATGTTTGCGGTGCAAGCGCATATCCTTTTACTACTGCACCCAATTGGTGTAACCAGGTTAACAACCAACTACCCTTAAAGCCGGTATGACCAGTAAGAAAAACACGTTTACCCTTAAAGCAATCAGACAGATTCATTTATATCAACAGTAATTTAAATTTTGCACATAATAAGTTACCAAATTTTCCAGGCAGCTTTACCCGCATTCCAGTCAGATTCCAGCTCTTGTTTGTCACGCAATGTATCCATGGGTTTCCAAAAACCATCATGTTTGTAGGCACTCATTTGCCCTTCGGCTGCTATTTTTTCCATGGGTTCCCTTTCCCAAATAGTTGCATCGCCATCAATATAATTAAACACTTCCGGCTCACATACAAAAAAGCCACCGTTGATCCAGGCACCATCGCCTTTTGGTTTTTCTAAAAAAGAAAATACGGCATCTTTTTCAGTTAAATTTAAAGCGCCAAAACGGCCTGTGGGCTGCACTGCGGTAACGGTTACCATTTTTTTTGACTCCTTGTGGTGCGCCAAAAGTTTAGTTACATCCACATTACTTACGCCATCTCCGTAGGTGAGCAAAAAGGGTTCGTTGCCAATAAATGGCGCCACTCTTTTAATGCGGCCGCCTGTCATACTTTCTTTGCCAGTATCTACCAACGTAATTTTCCAGGGCTCCGCCTGGGATTGTAATGTTTCGATCGTATTGGTGGTAAGATCGATGGTAACATTGGACTGGTGCAGGAAATAATTAGCAAAATATTCTTTGATAATATACCCCTTGTAACCGAGGCAGATTACAAATTCATTAAAACCCTGTGCAGCATAAATCTTCATGATATGCCACAGAATAGGCTTATCACCAATGTCTACCATGGGTTTTGGCCTTAATGCGGTTTCTTCGCTAAGGCGTGTGCCGAGGCCACCTGCAAGTATTACAACTTTCATTTTCTGGATAATTTTATTTGAAAGGATTTAGTGGTGTTTAATTTATAACAACAATTTGTTACTCAAACTGGCTAATTACCTGGTGCCCGGATTGTTTTAAAAACAACTCTCTTTGCATCAGTTTTAAGTCAGACTCCATCATATCTTCTACCAGCATGGCAAGATCGTATTTTGGCTTCCAGCCAAGTTTGGTCTGGCTCTTGGTTGGGTCGCCAATTAACAGCTCCACTTCCGTAGGCCGAAAATAGCGTGTATCAACTGCAACAATAATATCACCGGTTTTTAATGTGCAAGTCTTAATTCCTTTACTTTCAAGTAAGGCCGTATCTAAATGATCTACATATCCAACTTCCTGCTCCTGTTCGCCTTTAAAAGCCAGGGTGATGCCTATTTGTAAAAATGCCATCTGGATAAATTTACGGATGGTAGTAGTTACACCCGTTGCAATTACATAATCTTCTGCTTTTTCCTGTTGCAAAATAAGCCACATGGCTTCTATATAATCTTTGGCATGACCCCAATCCCGCTGTGCATTCAGGTTACCTAAAAATAGTTTATCCTGCATACCCAACACAATTTTGCTGGCTGCCCGGGTAATTTTTCGGGTAACAAAAGTTTCTCCCCGCAACGGACTTTCGTGGTTAAATAAAATACCATTGCAGGCAAACATATTATAGGCTTCTCTGTAATTTACCGTAATCCAATAGGCATACAGTTTTGCTACTGCGTATGGCGACCGTGGATAAAACGGGGTGGTTTCGCTCTGCGGAACATCCTGCACCAATCCGTATAATTCCGAAGTTGAGGCTTGGTAAACCCTTGTTTTTGTTGTAAGTCCGCAAATGCGCAATGCTTCTAATATTCGCAAAGTACCTATTCCATCCGCATTGGCAGTATATTCCGGTGTTTCAAAACTTACATGTACATGGCTCATGGCTGCCAGATTATAAATCTCATCGGGTTGAGTTTCCTGAATAATTCTTATTAAACTGCTGCTGTCTGTTAAATCGCCGTAATGCAGTTTCAGGTTTACATTTTTTTCATGTGGATCCTGGTACAGATGATCAATTCTATCTGTATTGATGAGTGAACTTCTGCGTTTGATTCCATGGACCATATAGCCTTTCTTTAAAAGAAATTCTGCTAAATAGGCACCGTCCTGGCCTGTGATTCCTGTAATTAATGCAATTTTTGACATAATTTTTATGCTTGTTTAATACCTGATAATTTATATTTCCATTTTAAGAACGGATGTTAGAATAAAATTCGTTTTACATCTTTACTGTTTTATACTCATGGCTGTTTTTTACAAACCAATCGTAGGTTTGTTGAATGCCCTGTTCCAGACCAACCTGGTATTTCCAACCGAGCTGCTCCAATTTGGAATTGTCCATTAATTTACGGTGGGTGCCATCTGGTTTGGTTGCATCCCATAATATTTCACCTTTATGACGGGTAATTTTTTGTATTAAGGTAGCCAGTTCCCTGATGGTTAAATCTACCCCGGTACCCACATTGTACAGGTATTCAGGCAAGGTATTTTCTAAAGCAAATAACACTGCTTTGGCCATATCATCAACATGTAAAAACTCCCGCATTGGTGTGCCGCTGCCCCAAAGTGTTACAGTAGCATGGTTGTTAAAAGTGGCATCATAAAATTTCCTGATCATGGCCGGTAACACATGAGATGTTTCCAAATCAAAATTATCAAAGGAACCATACAGGTTGGTGGGCATCAGGCTCACAAAGTCTTTATGGTATTGCTTTCTTATGGCCTCACAGGCTTTTACGCCGGTAATTTTTGCAATGGCATACCATTCGTTGGTAGGCTCAAGCCCGGAGGTGAGCAGGTATTCTTCCTTTAATGGTTGGGGCGCCAGTTTTGGATAAATGCAGGAACTGCCCAGAAAAATAAATTTGCTTACTTCGTTTTCATGGGCCTCATTGATAAGGTTATTTTGTATCAACAGGTTCTCCATCAAAAACTGGTAAGGATAATTGTTGTTGGCTAATATTCCACCCACTCTTGCAGCGGCATCAATTACGACAACTGGCCGCTCTGTTTTAAAAAATTCTTTTACAGTGGCCTGGTTTCTTAAATCCAGCTCTTTGCTGGATCTGCCGATAATATTCTCATAACCATGAGCTTTTAATATTCTGCAAATGGCTGCCCCTACCATCCCATTGTGTCCGGCAACATAAATTTTACTGTTTTTTATCATAAAGGTATTTAAAACTGAACCCCCAGCGAAAGCCTGAACTGAAAGATCGGGCATTGAATGATTGACAGAACTACTTAAAATAAAAAGAATTCAACTATTTTATTTTCCGAAAATGCGTTTAAAAAATGACCTCTTTTTCGGTTTATTATCTACAACATATCCATACCCGTATCCATAATTATATCCGTATTCGTATCCTTTTCCATACGTGTAACCCAATATCTTTTTAGTGACAATTCCGTTAAATATGATATTTAAATTGGGCAGGACCTTTCTTTTATGTATGTCGTTTACTATCTGTAATAAATTGCTATGCGTATAATTGTATCGGACAATATATAAGGTAGCATCCGATACTTTTGCCAGTATCTTGGCATCCGTTACGGCAGCTACGGGCGGCGAATCAATAATGATATAATCAAAATGTTGCTTTAAGTAAGTCATCAACTCCAGTAACCTGGGGCTGCTTATCAATTCTGCGGGATTGGGTGGAATTTGACCTGAAGGAATAATACTAAATTTTTCAATGGTTGGGTGCGGCTTAATGATACTACTTTCAGAAGCCATGCCGATCAAATAATTGCTTAAGCCAGGATCACGGGCAATTCCTAATTCTTTACTGATTTTGGGTTTTCTTAAATCAAACTCTAATAAAACTACCCTGGCACCAGTTATACTAAGGCTTACTGCAGTATTGATAGATACAAAAGTTTTACCTTCTCCTGAAATGGAAGAGGTAATCAAAATTACTTTTGATTTTTCTGTGGTAGCCGCAGTCACATAATTTAAATTGGTTCTTAATTCCCTAAACTGTTCTCCAATTAAATTGCGGCTTTTCATGCCTACTACCACGGAGTTACCCGTTTCACTGGGTTGATAAGATAATTCTGCAATAATAGGAACCGACACTTCCTTTTCAATCTCGCTCCTGAACTGTAAACGATTATTAAAAAATTCCCTGAAATAAATAAATATAACACACAAAATAAATGCGGATAATAATCCTATTGTATTCGTCTTAGTGCTTTCAGCAGACACCATTCCTGCCGCTTCAGGTGTTTCAATTATTCTAAAATTAGGTACAATAGAGGCAGCCGAAATAGCAGATTCTTCTCTTTTTTGTAACAGGAAGGTATAGATAGCATTCTTAATACCCTGCTGCCGGCTGATATCGATCAATAACCTTTCTTTTAAAGGAATTTTTTTGAGCGTACCCGTAAGTGTACTGTTCTGTTCCTGTAATTGCCGGCGGCTGGTGGCGATATCTACTTCTAAATTATTGATGCTGCTGATAATGCTGGGTTTCAGCTTCGCAATCATATTCTCGTACACTTCTATCTGCGGATTTTTACTTCCGGAAAGCTCCTTTGTTTTTTCCAGTTCAAATTCAGTTTGGTAAAGCTGGTTAAGTAATCCAGTTAATACAGGGTCTACAGTGCCAAGGGTTGCCGGTATAGGATTGCTGGACTTGTTGCGCTTTTTTACATAGGTCTCAATTTGGTTGAGCACATCCATCTTAACATCCAGTTCTCCAATTTTTGCATCGGTAGCTTTCATCTGTGTTAAAAATAGATTTCCTTCGGTGCCAAGGTCTATAATATTTTCTTTAGTTTTATAATCCTGCATCTTTTTTTCTACACCACCTAGTTCTTCGGAAACCAACCTAA
>NZ_JACMOO010000093.1 GCF_014377975.1 Ferruginibacter sp. | reverse complement strand
CAGTGTTTTGATATCATCCAGAAATTTAGCGGTGATAGGAACGTTGGTCCATTTAATAATGTCACCAATAATTTCTCTTAAAGATTTTTTGGTTAACAATGCATTGATAAAACCTACACTTTTTGGAACATGCTGGTTAAAAATTACTCTGCCAACCGTTGTTTCAATTAATTTATACGTTAAGGTACCATCATCATTTCTAAAGTTGGCCTTCACCCTGATGTGCGCATGCAAGTCTAACTTCTGTTCATTGTAAGCTATGATTACTTCTTCTGCAGAATAAAATGCTTTGCCTTCACCTTTTACTTTTTCTGTTTCTGTTGATTTTTTACCCTTGGTGATGTAATACAAACCAAGTACCATGTCCTGAGAAGGCAGTGTAATTGGCGTACCATTTTGCGGGTTCAAAATGTTGTGAGAAGATAACATCAGCATTTGTGCTTCCAGTACCGCAGCATTGCTTAATGGTACGTGAACTGCCATCTGATCTCCATCAAAATCCGCATTAAAGGCCGTAGTTACCAACGGATGCAATTGAATGGCTTTACCTTCAATCAATTTTGGCTGAAATGCCTGGATTGATAAACGGTGCAATGTTGGGGCCCTGTTCAACATGATCGGGTGACCCTTTAATATATTTTCCAGAATATCCCAAATAACAGCTTCTTTTTTATCTACCAGTTTACGGGCAGATTTCACTGTTTTAACGATACCTCTTTCAATTAATTTACGAATGATAAATGGCTTGAACAATTCAGCAGCCATATCTTTTGGTAAACCACACTCATGCATTTTCAATTCGGGTCCTACCACAATTACAGAACGGCCTGAATAATCCACACGTTTACCTAATAAGTTCTGACGGAAACGTCCCTGCTTACCTTTCAATACATCACTCAATGATTTCAATGCACGTCCACCTTCTGCTTTTACAGCATTTGATTTACGGCTGTTATCAAACAATGAATCGATGGCTTCCTGTAACATACGTTTTTCATTGCGCAAGATTACTTCCGGGGCTTTAATTTCCAACAATCTTTTCAAACGGTTATTACGAATAATAACACGACGGTACAGATCATTCAAATCGGAAGAAGCAAAACGGCCACCATCCAATGGAACCAATGGACGTAATTCTGGTGGGATAACAGGAATATATTGCATTACCATCCACTCGGGACGGTTGTTGATTCTTGTATTGGCATCACGGAAACTTTCTACAACGCTCAAACGCTTTAAGGCATCTGCCTTACGCTGCTGTGAAGTTTCGTTGGCGGCAGAGTGACGCAGATCAAAACTTAATTGATCGAGGTCAATGCGCTGCAACAAATCATGCACTGCTTCTGCACCCATTTTTGCGATGAATTTATTTGGATCTTCATCAGATAAAAATTGGTTATCTTTTGGCAAAGTATCCAGAATATCAAGGTACTCTTCTTCAGTTAACAAATCACCAAAATTTTGGCCTTTATCAGCACGGATACCAGATTGAATTACTACAAAACGCTCATAGTAAACGATGGTCTCTAATTTCTTAGAACTCATTCCCAACAGGTAGCCAATTTTATTGGGCAACGATTTAAAATACCAGATATGCACAACAGGCACCACCAGTTTGATGTGCCCCATTCTTTCACGACGTACTTTTTTTTCAGTTACTTCCACACCGCATCTGTCGCACACAATACCTTTATAACGAATACGCTTATACTTTCCGCAGGCACATTCGTAATCCTTTACCGGGCCAAAAATTCTTTCGCAAAACAAACCATCTCTTTCAGGTTTGTAGGTACGATAGTTAATAGTCTCAGGTTTCAACACTTCACCGAAGCTTTTTTCCAAAATGCTGTCGGGAGAAGCCAAACCAATAGTGATTTGAGAAAAAGTTGATCTGGGACGATTTTCTTTTTTGAATGCCATATTATTTAATAATTAATAATTGATAATTAATAATTGATAATTTTTTAGAATTATCATTTAATCTTTTCGCAAAAACTCTTTTTATTTTGTAAATTTTTGCTTACCGGCTTTTGCTTTTTACTCAACTTCGTTGTGTCACTCCCTTGTACTTTTTTAGCTTTGAGCAACCACCGTATGAATGGTGAATGGTCAATAGTGAATTTTTAACCATTCACTACTGACCATTGACTATAATTATTCGAAAGTTAAGTCTAAACCTAATCCTCTTAATTCATGCACCAATACATTGAATGATTCAGGAACACCTGGTCGTGGAATATTTTCCCCTTTCACAATTGCTTCATACGTTTTAGCTCTTCCGATGATATCATCCGATTTAAGCGTTAACAATTCCTGCAAAATGTTACTGGCTCCGTATGCTTCCAATGCCCACACTTCCATTTCTCCAAAACGTTGTCCACCAAATTGTGCTTTACCGCCTAGTGGCTGTTGAGTGATTAAACTGTAGGGTCCGATAGAACGGGCATGCATTTTATCATCCACCATGTGGTGCAATTTAATGATGTAGATAATACCCACCGTTGCTTTTTGATCAAAACGATCACCGGTTTCACCATCGTACAAATAAGTATGTCCAAAAGTTGGCAGGTTAGCGTCTTTAATGTAGCCTGCAATCTGGTCAACACTTGCACCATCAAAAATGGGCGTTGCAAATTTCACACCCAGCTTTTCACCGGCCCATCCCAAAACTGTTTCGTAAATCTGTCCAAGGTTCATACGACTAGGTACACCCAATGGATTTAAAACAATATCAACCGGAGTTCCATCTTCTAAGAAAGGCATATCTTCCTGGCGAACGATCTTGGCAACAATACCTTTATTACCATGACGGCCAGCCATCTTATCTCCCACTTTCAGCTTACGTTTTACCGCTAAGTAAACTTTAGCCAATTTCAATACGCCTGCTGGTAATTCATCACCAATACTAATGTTGAATTTCTCTCTCTTGTAACGGCCTAACTCTTCGTTAAATTTGATGCTGTAATTATGCAGCAATGTATTAATCAGATCATCGGTTTTTGCATCACCTGTCCATCCCAAAGGATTTACATTCAGGTAATCAATGTTGGATAAATTCTTTTGATTGAACTTAGCACCTTTACCAATCAATGTTTCACCAAAATTATTGCTAACGCCTACAGAAGCTTTGTCTTTCAACAAGGTCTGTAATTTGTTAACTAACATTTCTAGAATATCATTTTCATTCTTCTCATGCGTTTTTTCAATCTTATCCAAACTTGCCTTCTCTCTTACTTTCGCATTCTTATCTTTTTTGGCACGTTGAAATAATTTTTTATTAATTACAACTCCTTCAGTTCCACTTGGTGCTTTCAAAGATGCATCTTTCGCATCCCCTGCTTTATCACCAAAAATGGCACGTAATAACTTCTCTTCAGGAGTTGGATCGCTTTCACCTTTTGGAGTTATTTTACCAATAATGATATCACCTTCCTTAATGTGAGCTCCTATGCGAATGATACCATTCTGATCTAAATCTTTGGTAGCTTCTTCACTAACATTCGGTATATCAGGAGTTAATTCTTCTTCTCCTAATTTGGTATCACGAACTTCAGTTTCAAACTCACTAATATGAATAGATGTAAATAAATCTTCTTTAACAACTTTTTCAGAAATAACGATGGCATCTTCAAAATTGTATCCTTTCCATGGCATGAACGCTACTTTCAGGTTACGTCCCAATGCCATTTCTCCACCTTTAGTTGCATAACCTTCCGTTAAGAAATCACCTTCAACCACCTTCTGCCCTTTAATAACAGCAGGACGTAAATTGATACATGTTTCCTGATTGGTACGAATGAATTTGGTTACTTTATAAATTTTCAGATCTTCTTCAAAACTTACCAGTTGCTGCATTTCACTGCGGTTGTACCGAACATGAATTTCGTTACCATCCACATATTCAACAACACCAGTACCTTCTGCATGTAATTGAATCCTTGCATCACGGGCAGCTTTGCCTTCCAAACCAGTACCTACAATTGGAGATTCCAAACGAATTAACGGTACTGCCTGGCGTTGCATGTTTGATCCCATCAAGGCACGGTTAGCATCATCATGCTCCAGGAAAGGAATCATAGAAGCACTTAAACCAACAATTTGATTCGGTGCAACATCCATGTATTCCACTTCATTTTTATCTAAGATGGGGAAATCACCCGTTTGGCGACTCTTAATTTTATCTTCAATAAAGTTTCCTTTTTCATCCATGCCTATATTTGCCTGTGCAATCTTCGCCGTATCTTCTTCTTCTGCACTCAGAAATATAGTTTTCTTCATATCCACTTTACCATCCGTTACTTTGCGGTAAGGTGTTTCTATAAAGCCCATGTCATTGATCTTTGCATGTACACAAAGTGTAGATATCAATCCAATGTTTGGACCTTCTGGTGTTTCAATTGTACAAAGACGACCGTAGTGAGAATAGTGAACGTCACGAACCTCAAAACCAGCTCTTTCACGACTTAAACCACCCGGTCCAAGTGCGGAGATACGACGCTTATGCGTTATCTCACTTAAAGGATTGGTTTGATCTAAAAACTGAGACAATTGAGAAGTACCAAAAAATGAATTGATAACAGAAGATAGTGTTCTTGCGTTAATCAAATCTACTGGTGTAAATACTTCATTGTCACGAACGTTCATTCTTTCACGAATCGTACGGGCCATACGAGCCAGACCAACACCAAACTGAGCATATAATTGTTCGCCTACAGTACGTACACGACGATTGCTCAAATGGTCAATATCATCAACTTCACTTTTACCATTGGTTAATTGAACCAGGGTTTTAATGATGGCGATAATATCATCCTTAGTCAATACTTTTTTCTCGATCGGAAAATTCAATCCCAAACGACGATTAATTTTATAACGACCTACTTCGCCTAAATCATACCGCTTGTCACTAAAGAATAATTTGTCAATAATGCCACGGGCTGTTTCGTTATCTGGCGCATCGGCACCTCGCAACTGGCGGTAAATATGCTGAACTGCTTCGAGTTCACTATTAGAAGTATCTTTATTTAATGTGTTGTAAATAATAGCATAGTCTCCACTTACTTCTTCTTTCTGCACAAATACACTCTTCACATCCATCTCAGCAATCATTTCGATATTGCTTTCATCGAGTACCGTATCACGCTCTAAAACTATTTCATTCCGTTCAATACTTACCACTTCACCGGTATCTTCATCCACAAAATCTTCTACCCATGTACGCAATACACGTGCAGCAAGACGTTTACCAATATATTTCTGTAATGATTTTTTATCAACTTTTACCTCATCAGCCATGCCGAATAATTCCAGGATATCTTTATCAGTTTCAAAACCTATAGAACGCAGCAAAGTGGTTACAGGGAATTTTTTCTTACGGTCAATGTACGCATACATTACATTGTTGATGTCAGTAGCAAATTCCATCCAGGCTCCTTTAAAAGGAATAACTCTTGCCGAGTAAATTTTAGTTCCGTTGGGATGAACAGATTGTCCAAAGAAAACACCAGGAGAACGATGCAACTGAGATACTACTACCCTTTCAGCACCATTGATAACGAATGTACCACGTGGTGTCATGTAAGGAATATTACCTAGGAACACATCCTGAACGATTGTTTGGAAATCAACATGCTCTTCATCATTACAGCTTAACCTCAATTTTGCTTTTAATGGAACAGCGTAAGTCAATCCTCTTTCAATACACTCATCAATGGTATAGCGTGGCGGATCTACGAAATAGTCTAAAAACTCCAGTACGAAGATGTTACGGGTATCTGTAATAGGAAAATTTTCCTTAAATACACGAAACAATCCTTCATTGTTACGCTTATCGGGCGTAGTTTCCAACTGAAAGTAATCTTTAAACGACTGAATCTGGATTCCGAGCAAATCGGGTTGTTCTGCCAGTAGTTCAACTTTTCCGAAATTGATACGCTGGGCAGCGGGTGATTTTGTTGCAGACATATTGTAATTAAAACGTTTTAATGCTGAGAAGGTTCTCTATTTTCAGGTTAATTTTGACTTATGCTACTAACCCGAAATTAAAGGATGGCAAATGTACAACATAGTATTCAATTATAGAAATACTTGAATCAATTTTTATGATTTTGGATTGTTTTTTGACATAATCCACTCTTTTAACAATTTACGATAGTGCTTTTTAAAAAATATTCCCTCCTGCTCCAGCAAATATTTATTAATCCTTTTGAACGCTTTTGATTCAAAGATTCTACAAAAAAATATTTTTATATAAAAGGATAAAAAGAGGAAAAAAATTATCCAATGGTATAACTACGCTCTTTTAATCAACAAAAACTGCTAATAACAATTTTTATTTATACTAATAACAGCAGTTTGTCGTTAAATCCCTACAGATTCAATTTACTGATCAATGAAAAAGCTTTTTCTAATTATTTTGGCAGCTATTGTGATTTTACAACCAGTAAAATCACAATGCCCCCCAAATGCAGCTGCTATTCTAAGCACGTATATTATCTGCCCGGAAGGATGCGGTGTTTTATTACAAGGCTGGCCGGAAGGGGTGATTGTTAATATCTATGGAGGCTCTCCAATTAGAGTAATTACTTCGGTAACTATTCCTGGGGTTTATGGTGGCGGTGGCACCGGTAATGCTTTTGGATGCGTTCCTTGTAATGTTCCTTTAATCTTTGCTTCCGCCATTCCAGGCGCAAATAACGGATGTGTTATCGTAACGGCAGGTACGCTCCCTGTTAAACTTAGTAATTTTTCTTTAAGTGCAATTGGTAATAGAGCCTGCCTGGTAAAGTGGACAACCTACAACGAAAACGCAGGCATTATCTATACAATTCAGCGAAGTAAAAATTCACGTAATTTTGCAGACATTGCTATTTTGAACAGTAATGGAAAAAATAGCAATACCTATTCTTACACAGACAAAACTTTAGAACCTGGTACCCAATATTTCAGAATAAAAATTACCGATGTAACTGGTATAGTTTCCTATTCTGAAACGGCTTTAATAAAAAACCAGACCGATCTTGGACTAAGCATTTATCCTAATCCCGCCGAAAACGATTTCAAAATAACGATACCAGCGCAATACTTACCGGCAACTATAACAATCTACAATGCAGAAGGAAAAGCAGTCCATTCCTCTACTACTCTTCAGTCTGCAGTTTCCATTAATGGCCGGTTTACAAAAGGAATTTATGCTGTAAGAGTAACTGGTAATAACAGAGTATCAATAACACAAACGCTGTTGGTTAAATAATTGGATTTCTGCCTCAGAAGTTCACATGAAAAAGCCGAAGATTACTCTTCGGCTTTCAAGCTATCTTATAAAACTGTAATTAAGCTACTTCAACATCAGCACCTGCTTCCGCTAACTTATTTTTCAATTCTTCTGCAGTTGCTTTGTCAACACCTTCTTTAATTGGTTTTGGAGCGCCATCAACTAAATCCTTCGCTTCTTTCAATCCTAATCCGGTCAATTCCTTAACGATTTTTACAATTGCTAATTTATTAGGACCTGCGGCTTTTAAGATAACATTAAAAGATGTTTTCTCTTCAACAACAGCAGCTTCGCCACCACCGGCACTTACTACAACTGCAGCTGCAGCAGGTTCGATACCGTATTCTGATTTTAAAAATTCAGCTAATTCCTGAACTTCTTTTACTGTTAAACCCACAAGGTTTTCAGCCAATGCTTTTACGTCTGCCATAATATTTACATTTTTCCCGCCTTCATTGTTTTGGACTCCGGCGGAGTTTAAAAAAAAATTGTTAGTTGCCTTTTTTTCCCATCCGGCCAGGGTAATATTTTATACAATCCCATTATAGAATCTGCGTTAATTATGCTGTTGGTACTGCCGGGGCAGCAGTATCATCAGCGGCTGGTGTTGCAACTTCTGTAGTTGATACAGTAGTTTCGGCAACTGCAGGCGTTGCAGCTGCTTCAGCCACTGGTAAAGTTTCTTCCACAACGTCGGCTGCTTTTGACGCATCTTTATTTTGCAACGCACCCAATACACGTTGTATAGGAGATTGTAACAATCCTATCACTTCGCCTATCAGTTCATTTTTGGTTTTAATTTGTGTTAAGGCTTTCAATTGATTGTCGCCAACAAAAACATCCCCATTAATAAAAGCTGCTTTTAGTTCTGGTTTTTCCCCTTTGCTTTCCTTTCTGAAACCAGTTAAAATTAATGCAGGCTCCTTTGGGTTTTCACTAAATAATAAAGCGGAAACCTGATTTAAAGAATCAAATACACCTGCATATTTTTCTGCGCTTAAACTTTCAAGCGCTTTTCTTATAAGGGTGTTCTTGGCAACCTTCATTTCAACCTGCTTATCAAAGCAATGATTGCGTAATTTGGTAACCTGTGCCACGGTTAAGCTTTCTGTATTGGTAACGTAAAAATTATTGTACTGGCTAAACTTGCCTTTCAGTACTTCTATCACGTCATTTTTTTCCTTTTTTGTCATAACAAATATTTTGGGTAAAACTGCAGTAATCTGCTTTTTTACATTGATTAATTTTGAACAGATTTGGTATCAATGATAATACCGGGGCTCATTGTGCTGGCCATACTTACTCCTTTAAGATAAGTTCCTTTAGAGGTAGGTGGCTTTAAACGTACGATTGCGTTAATTAGCTCCTGACTGTTTTCTGCAATTTTTTCAATACTAAAACTTACCCGTCCGATAGATGCATGAATAATACCAACCTTATCAACTTTAAAAGCAATTTTGCCACCCTTTACTTCTTTAACAGCACCTGCTACATCATTTGTAACCGTACCTGTTTTAGGATTTGGCATTAAGTTACGTGGACCTAACACTTTACCCAGTCTGCCAATTTTAGGCATAACTGAAGGGGTAGCGATAATTACATCAATATCTGTCCATCCGCCTTCAATTTTTGCAATGAATTCATCCAGGCCAACATAATCGGCACCGGCTCCTTTTGCAGCTTCTTCTTTATCAGCAGTACAAAGTACCAATACCTTTTTGGTTTTGCCGGTACCATGAGGCAAAGAAACCGTACCGCGTATCGCCTGGTCAGCTTTCTTAGGATCAACACCTAATTTAATGTGTAAATCAACAGAACTGTCGAATTTGGTAGTATTTATTTCTTTAACTAAGCTTGACGCTTCCTTTAAGGAGTATGTTTTATTAACATCAACCTTAGCGTTTGCTAACTTTCTTTTTTTAGTAATCATTTTCTAAAATTTTTGTAGTTGATAATTAATTTTCCCAGGGAGCTTTTCCGTCAACGGTTAAACCCATGCTTCGTGCAGTACCCGCAATCATACTCATTGCACTGTTTAGCGTAAATGCATTCAGATCTGCCATTTTATCTTTTGCTATATCTTCCACCTGTGCCCAGGTTACCTTACCAACTTTTATACGGTTAGGTTCTTTGCTACCACTGGTAATTTTTGCTGCATCCAATAACTGAACAGCGGCGGGAGGCGTTTTAATGATAAATTCGAACGACTTATCTGCATAAACGGTGATAAGAACCGGAAGAATTTTCCCTGGTTTGTCCTGGGTTCTTGCATTAAACTGCTTACAGAACTCCATAATGTTTACCCCCTTGGAACCTAGTGCCGGTCCGATTGGTGGTGCGGGATTTGCCTGTCCTCCTTTACATTGGAGCTTGACATAGGCTGTAATTTCTTTTGCCATGTTTTAATTTTTTTGGTGATAACGTTGAGCCAATAAGCACAACTCCCAATTCAATAAATTCTACTAAGAACTATTTGGGGCGGCGAAGGTAAATAATTATTTTTAATTATTTACTGAAAACAGAAATTATTATCCAAATTGAAGCAACAAAAAAGCCACCCTTTAAGGTAGCTCCTTCAAATAAGATTTTGTTCTTTTTTTAAATTATTTTTTCTACCTGCATATAGTTTAGTTCAACAGGAGTAGCACGGCCAAATATTTTCACCTGTACTTTTAATTTTTTCTTTTCATCATTTACTTCTTCAACCATTCCATTAAAATCATTGAACGGGCCATCAATTATTTTAATTGTTTCTCCAATGATAAAAGGTTCGCTCATGGTAATTCCACCGCCTTCACCCATTTCATCCACCTTACCTAACATTTTATTTACCTCTGATTTTCGTAACGAAATAATATTTCCTTTACTGCCTTTACCATCGGTTAAAAAATGCATTACGTTGCTGATATTACTGATGTGTTGCACCATATCATCGTTCAGCTTATTATTAACCACTTCAATCATCACATATCCCGGATAAAAATTTCTTTCCCGCATCACTTTTTTACCAGCCTGAACTTTATATACTTTTTCAACAGGTAAAAAAATCTGCTTAATAATATCTACCCATCCGTTGCGAATAATATCCTTATCCAGATACTCTTTAATTTTACGCTCCTTGCCACTTACGACACGAAGTACATACCATTTGCTTTCTTTATCCTGTACGATTGTTTCTTCCATCATCATTTAAATAAAGAGTAAATAAATTTTAAAGATCCATTAGCAACAAAATCCATCAACGCAACTACTGCCGTAATCAATAAGGTTGCACCCAAAACAACCATGGTAGATTGTTGCAACTGCTCCCAATTGGGCCAGGTTACTTTTTCAACTAATTCCTTGTAAGAGTCTCTTAAATATGCTGTTAGTTTGTTCATATCAACTTAATTTGCTAATTAGCTAATATACTATTGTGCTAATTTGAAGCCGATAACTTTAACAGCATCCGCAGATTAGCACATTAGCAAATCAGTACATTGTTTTATTTGCACGGGCACTAGGATTCGAACCCAGATCAAGGGTGTTGGAGACCCGTATGCTAGCCGTTGCACCATGCCCGTAAATTGCCTCTCCACTTTCCCGATAGATTCCGGAATTTAAGAGACTAATTTTTAAAGAACTTTTCCTTTTTTAAAAAGCAAAGTACCTAAGCTTTTCCGCCTAAGTACTTTGCAAAGATATAAAAAAGCTTCCACTAAATTTCGCACCGGGCGGAGATTTAGCAGGCTCGTTTTTATTTTACAATTTCAGTAACCTGACCAGCACCTACGGTACGGCCACCTTCGCGAATCGCAAATTTTAAACCCTTTTCCATAGCGATTGGCTGAATCAACACAACATTTAATGATGTGTTATCCCCCGGCATCACCATTTCAGTTCCAGCGTTCAAAGTAACTTCACCAGTTACGTCTGTAGTACGGAAATAAAACTGAGGACGGTACTTATTAAAAAATGGAGTATGACGGCCACCTTCTTCTTTACTCAAAACGTATACTTCACCTTTAAATTCTGTGTGTGGAGTTATTGAACCTGGTTTGCAAAGCACCATTCCACGACGGATTTGAGTTTTTTCAATACCGCGTAACAATAAACCTGCGTTATCACCCGCTTCGCCTTCGTCCAATAATTTTTTAAACATTTCAACACCAGTACAGGTAGAGTTTAATGGTTTTTCCATCAAACCTACAATTTCAACTGGTTCTCCTACTTTAATACGGCCTCTTTCAATACGACCTGTTGCAACAGTACCACGACCAGTGATAGAGAAAACATCCTCAACACTCATCAGGAACGGAAGATCAACCAGCCTTGGAGGTAATGGAATATAACTGTCAACCGCATCCATCAATTCATTGATTTTAGCAATCCATTTTTCATCGCCAGCCAAAGCACCCGTTGCAGAACCCTGGATGATTGGTGTGTTATCACCATCAAAACCGTAAGAAGTTAACAACTCACGAATTTCCATTTCTACCAGTTCCAATAATTCGGGATCATCTACCAGATCAACCTTGTTCATAAAAACTACTACCTGAGGTACACCAACCTGACGTGCCAGCAGGATATGTTCTTTAGTTTGAGGCATAGGACCGTCAGTAGCAGCAACTACCAAAATAGCACCATCCATTTGTGCAGCACCAGTGATCATGTTTTTTACATAATCGGCGTGACCAGGACAATCTACGTGCGCATAATGACGGGCATCAGTAGCATACTCAACGTGAGCTGTATTAATGGTGATACCCCTTTCTTTTTCTTCAGGAGCACCATCAATTTCATCATAATTTTTTTTCACCGCTAAACCTCTTTTTGACAAAACATCGGTTATAGCGGCTGTTAGTGTTGTTTTACCATGATCCACGTGACCGATAGTACCAACGTTTAAGTGGGGTTTATCCCTCTTGAAAGATTCTTTTGCCATTGTTTATTTTTTAATAATTGTTTTGAAAATTGGTTTTCATTTAGCGTCTTTAACCAATGACGTAATAATTTGTGTTTTAAATGCTACTTTAATAAAACCATTGCTGCAAAAATCACCAAAAACCTCTAATCTAAATTTTAGATTTTCTGCGCAATTTATTTTAACAAATAAAGTAATACTTTTTAATGTTGTAAGTTAATGAGCCGTTGGTGAGAATCGAACTCACGACCTCTTCCCTACCAAGGAAGTGCTCTACCCCTGAGCTACAAAGGCTTAATACTTTACATCATTATTAATGAGCGGAAGACGAGGCTCGAACTCGCCACCTATAGCTTGGAAGGCTATCGCTCTACCAAATGAGCTACTTCCGCTTGTTAATTTTCAAATGTGAAAATTATTAAATTTGAAAATGCCAGAACAAAGAACTTTTAAATTAAGCAATTTTATAATTTTAAAATTCGTTAATTCAAAGTGGGCAGAGTAGGGTTCGAACCTACGTACACTTACGTGAACAGATTTACAGTCTGTCGCCTTTAACCACTCGGCCATCTACCCAAAAAATATAGAAATATATTGTATAATTTATTTCACCGGTTCAGAGCCGAAGACTGGAGTCGAACCAGCGACCTACTGATTACAAATCAGTTGCTCTACCAACTGAGCTACTTCGGCTTGTTATTTAAAGAACTTTTTCAAAAAAAGGTTTCTATTTGTTTATTCCTATTTTTGGGATGGCAAAGGTAAGTATATTTGATTAATACAAAAACTTTGTAAAAGATTTTTTTACACTTTAAAAATAAAAATGTGCACAAGCACAAAAGGGCACAAAAAAACCCGGTTTTTTGCCGGGATTATATAGTAAATTAAGCTGCAAGTTTTTCCTTCTTTCGTTTTATCTGTAATATAACAGAATCGAGGGCTTCATCAAAACTTTCCTCAAACGATTTAGAGGAATGCTTTACAAAAAAATCATACTTTGGAATGTGCACTTTAATTTCCGCTACTTTATCTTTAATCGTGTGTACAACATTGTCGAGTTTTAAATACACATCAACTTTGGTAATCCTGTCATGAATCTGTAATAGCTTGGAAAGCTTTTTTTCAATATAGGATTTCAATTTTACATCTGCGTCAAAATGCACAGTCTGAATGTTTACGTTCATAGCAATCTAATTTTTTAATCAGTGAACAAATATGTGAAAAATTCGGGTAAATAGCTACCTCATCAGAAAAATTTATTTATGGTGAAAATAAGATTATTTTCAAAATCAAGTTAGTTCTTGCCGATGTAATTTCCAAAATAATTACTCTTTGTTTTGGAAAACTTATAACTATTTAACGATAGCTTTTATTGTATAACTGATATAATTTATGCCTTGGGGTGAGCTTTTTTATAAACCTCTTTCAATTTTTCAATTGTGTTATGGGTATATATCTGTGTGGCTGCGAGACTGCTGTGGCCCAACAATTCTTTTACGGCATTTATGTCGGCTCCATTATTCATTAAATGCGTAGCAAACGTATGGCGCAGTACGTGTGGACTTTTTTTGTCGATTGTTGTAACAGCCGCTAAATACTTTTTTACAACTGTATAAACATACTTCGGATAAAGTTTTTTTCCTTTTTCGCTTACCAGCAGTATTTCTCTATCACCCAAAACCAGTTCTGTTTGTTTATCGGTAACATATTTTTTAATTAACTGCATCAGCTCATTGCTCACCGGTAAAATTCTTTCTATGTTTCCTTTTCCCAAAACTTTGATGGTACTATTTCCTGTATCAATATGAGCTTCTTTAAGATTAATCAGTTCAGCCTGGCGAATACCTGTATTATACAGTAAATGAAACACTAACCGATGAGTTTTTCCATTCCAGTTATCCGGAAACTCCATATAATTGAACAGAGTATTGATATCGTTTTCTGCTACAAATTGAGGCAACCTCTTTTTTACTTTGGTGGAAACAATCGTTGCCATAGGGCTAGTAGGTATTATACCCTTCTTTAACTGATATTTAAAAAAAGATTTCAGCGTGGATATTTTGCGGTTGATACTTTTTGACTCTATACCTTTTTCTTTTAAGGAAGCCAGCCAGCTCCGGGCAAAAGATGCATTAATTTCATTAAGAGATTGAATGGCAAACTGTATTTCAATAAAATCAAAAAAACTGGTAAGATCGTTTTGATAAGAGATGATAGTGTGCTGGGAATACCTTTTTTGAAATTTGAGGTAATCCAAAAATGACTGTATAAGGGAGACTTCGTAGATGGGCATAAAAAAAATGATAACCGAAGTTACGTGGTTATCAGTTTTAAAATATTACAACAGCAATAAAGAGACTTAAATATCTATTTTACCGCTTGCTATGTTTTGTTTGTACACTGCTTTCAGCACCTGCATACGCCGACGAATTGAAGGCTTGATAAAAGCCTGCCTTTCCCTTAACTGCAGCAATACACGGCTTTTTTCGAATTTCTTCTTATACTTTTTTAAAGCCTTGTCTATGTTTTCACAATCTTTTGAATCTATTATTAACATTTGATATACCTCCTTTGGTAGTTTTTTTTAGAAGCGCAAAGATAGAAGAAATATTTAAAATTCAAAATGATAAAAAAAGTATTTTTGAAAAATGTTTACAGGAATAATAGAAACAACGGGTATTATCAAAGATATTTTTTCTTCAGGAACCAATAAAACATTTTGGGTTCAATCTGCCCTTGCCCACCAGTTAACCATTGACCAGAGTGTTGCGCACAACGGAGTTTGTCTTACAGTAGAAGAAGTAAAAGACGGATTATACCGCATTACGGCTATTGAAGAAACGTTGTTAAAAACCAATCTTACTGGCTGGAAAATTAATACAGTTGTAAATATTGAAAGATGCATGCAAATGAATGGCAGAATTGATGGTCATATTGTACAAGGGCATGTTGATACTGTTGCCACCTGCATAGAGAACATTGCAAAAGATGGCAGCTGGGAATATCAATTTGAATTTGATAAAAAATTCGGCACTCTGATAATTGAAAAAGGATCAATTGGCTTAAATGGAATAAGCCTCACAATTTTTAATGTAAAAGAAAATGGTTTTACCGTAGCCATCATACCATACACTTACCATCACACAAATATGCAATACTTAAAGCAAGGCGATAAAATCAACATTGAGTTCGACATGATCGGTAAATATGTCGGTAGAATTATGGAACTTAAATGACCATCTCCTTTTGAGTTTACACCCTACCATTTTATGCCTTGATAAATTTGTACACAAGTACTAAAGCATGTACCTATCTTTATTATTCTATGCGAACAGCCATCATTATTGGAGCAGGGCCGGCAGGATTAACCGCCGCTTATGAACTACTGGAGCATTCAGATATCATACCCATTATTTTAGAAAGTGAAGATAGTGTTGGCGGCTTATCGAAAACCATTAACTATAATGGTAACCGCATTGATATTGGCGGCCATCGCTTTTTTTCTAAAAGCGAAGTTGTAATGAAGTGGTGGCAAAATAAATTGCCTGTAGAAAGTAATGGAGACGATATACTGTTAACTTATCACAACCAGCATGTTGAATTGAAAGCAAAGCCATCAACCGACAAAACCGGTGATAACGCAATGCTTATCCGACACAGGTTATCAAGGATTTTTTTTGCGGGTAAATTTTTTAACTACCCGCTAAACCTATCGCTTGAAACGCTTAACGCACTTGGTTTAAAGAGAACAGTAAGCATAATTTTCAGTTATTTAAAATCGAAAATATCTCCCCAAACCCCTGAAGCCACCCTTGAAGATTTTTATATAAACAGGTTTGGCAAAGTACTATACAATATATTTTTTAAAGATTACACAGAAAAAGTTTGGGGGGTACCAGTTACCAGCATCAGCGCTTCGTGGGGTGCACAGAGAATAAAAGGATTGTCTTTGTCTAAAACCATTTTACATGCATTTTTAAGATCTTCGAAAAAAAGAAAAGACATCCATCAAAAAGAGACAGAGACAAGCCTGATAGAAAAATTTTTGTATCCGAAATTTGGTCCGGGACAAATGTGGCAGGTCGTTGCAGAACAGATCACAAGAAAAGGTGGTATAATTTTAAAACAACACCAGGTAAAAAGTATCAATAACGGTAGTACTGCAATCGTATCCATTACGGCTATTAACACCGAAACAAATGAAGAGATTCGTTTTGACGGCGACTTTTTCTTTTCTACAATGCCCATCAAAGACTTACTAAATGGATTTTTATCTCCCCTCAATTTAAGAGCACACGAAATTGCCAACAAACTGACGTACCGTGATTTTATTACAGTAGGCCTGTTATTGAAAGAACTAAAAATTAAAAACAAAGATGGTAGTGCTATAAAAGACAACTGGATCTATATTCAGGAGAAAAATGTAAAACTTGGCAGGCTGCAGATTTTCAATAACTGGAGTCCCTACATGGTCAGTGACCCAACAAAAATATGGATAGGATTAGAATATTTTTGTGATGAAGGAGATGCATTATGGAACCTGAGTGAACAGGAAATGATTGAGCTTGCAAAAACTGAACTGCAGTTAATAAAAATCATTGACAAGGAGGCGGTGGAAGATGCCGTTGTTATTAAAGTGCCTAAAACTTACCCGTCTTACGTTGGAAGTTATGATGAATTCCATATTGTAAAAACTTACGTAAACACATTTGAAAACCTTTTCCTCATTGGCCGGAATGGTATGCACAAATATAACAACCAGGATCATTCCATGCTTACTGCCATGCAGGCTGTTCAAAATATTAAAAATGGAATTACAGACAAAAGCAATATCTGGAGTATAAATATGGAGGATGAGTATCACGAAGAAAAATAATTAAACCCATAGTATTTATGCCATTACTCAGTAACATCGCCCGGCAAAAAAAAATCGATTTTTTTATTAAGCCTATACCCAAAAATGCTGCCATTTTGGAAGTGGGTTGTGGCAATAACTGGTTAGGAAATTATTTATTAAATAACGGATGGAAAAATTACATCAGTATCGATTTGGAAGGAACACCAACCATCAAGGGCAATATAAATAGTTGGAAATCACTCGAATTAAAACCGGATCAATTTGATGTTATCATAGCATTCGAAGTAGTTGAACATGATGATATCTGGGAAGCTTGTTACTCGTTATTAAAACCTGAAGGTAATTTATTAATTACCACACCCTATCCTGCCGGAGATTGGGTATTACGTATTTTAGAATTTTTAAGCTTAAATCAAAAAAGAACAAGCCGCCATACGCATCTTCAAAAAATAAAGAAAATAAAAAACTTTAAAACGGTTAATTACAAAAAAATATTAAGCCTGAGCCAATGGGCAATATTTAAAAAATAAATTGCATTTTGTTATGAAACATATTTTTCCATTTTGAGTTTTTTTATTAAATACCAAAAACCAATCAATGCTTTTTTAATACTTTTATTTGCAGGTATTTTATGTACCAGCATTTACAGAGATTATAAAAATTTGCAGGAAGGATATCCTTGTGATCTTAGGAAAAGGATTGTAGGTGCAAGATATATGGCAAAAGGATACTCGCCCTATTTCTTTAAATGGACTTCCGGTTACCCTGCAGAATTATGTTTACAGTATGAAGGCGATTCTACTTTTAAGCAAAATATCATAACCCTTCCGCCGGGTTATACATGGCTGTTACAACCACTTTCCACTCTACAATTTCCTGTGATTGAAAAAATATGGTTCGCTTTTCAATACCTTTCTATTTTACTGATATTTTCTATTTTTTATTTTAAGACAAGTAATAAAACAACGCTAAATTTATTGCTGCTTTTATTTAGTTTTTTGTTATTGTCAAAAGCGTGGAGTATGAATATGTATATAGGGCAAAGCTATATCTTGTTTCCGCTGTTACTTTCCGCGATGTATATCTTTTTTCATAAGCATCCAAAATCATTGTTCTATTACGGGCTTACTATTGGCATTCTGATATGGCTAAGGCCCAGCTATGTATTTTTTGCATTGCCTTTTTTATTTGCAGAAAACAAAAAATTATTCTTTAAAGGATTGTTTATAATGGCAGCTATTTGTTTGTTGCAAATTATTCTGTTTAATCAATATCAACACTGGATAGATTTTTTTAAATCTTCTAAAAGCTGGATAGAATATTATTCTCAAAGACAATCTGATCATGGTGTTCATTTTGATATGCTCATTGTACCGAAGGTTATTGAAACACAAACAAATTTTTATGTTGATCCTCCTTTACCCGCTTACATTGCCAATATCCCTTTTGAACTAAGGGCCATATTTAATATCTATGCTTCCAGTACCGTTTATAGCCTTATTTTTTTGAGTATTGCGGCTATATTTTTTTATATATTTTTTTATAAAAATAAATTAAATGATCCAACCTTATTATTAATTTCAGGGTTTTGCCTTAACTATTTAAGTGAGGTTTTTATCTGGCTGCCGAAATGTGATTATTATTTTGTTGAACTATTTTTTCCGTTATGCCTGCTTATTTATAATCAACATAAAGTAGACAAAAAAATATTAATTATAATATTTATTGGATTATTTTTTTCAGCTTATTTGTTTAAAGTAGTTCCAATGCAGTTGCTGCTTGGCGAATACTTAATTGCCGGTTCTTTATTTTTATACCTTTTTTCCACCCTCAAAAAAAAATAATTTAAGTAAAAATATTTTTTTAATATGTTTACCAACTGATAGAGCATCAACCTTAAAATAAAGCCCCGCATTTAGATACTGTTGCGGTATTAAAATAACCAAAATTATTTTATCGCTATTTTTATAAAGTAAAACTTTACGTTGATAACAAATACCATCAAAAATTTCTGTCTTAAATCCGGCAACTCCATAATAGTACTTTTTTGGCTATTATTTTTTTTATTGCACCTGTATTTATATGGAATTGTTACAACTTTTGAAGCGGCGAAATATATTAAAGAAGCAGAAAGACTTATTAACTATCAAACACTGTCAGCCACGAGATTTTGGTTTTATTCCATCACTATTTTTATTATAACTATCTCTCTAAAACTAAAAATTGGATTTACAGGGGCTGTTATTATTCAATCTCTGCTGAACTTACTGACCATTTTATTTTTTCACAGATCGTTGAAATTAATTTTTCCAAAATTCTCCCTATTCCCTTTAATTATAATCGCCATTACAATAGCCTTTTTGCCCTATAGTTCATGGAATGTATTTCTATATACCGAGTCTGTTTTTTATAGCAGTATATTATTTTTAACGTCAGCCATCATCCGCCACAATTACACTAAAAAAAAATCAATAGTATTCTTAATAATTTTTGCACTAGTCGTTACAATACTTTCCAGGCCACTGGGTATATTATTTATTCCTGCCGTTTTATTTTATTTTTATGTAAGTCTTGAAAAAAAAGCAAGGTTAATTATTATACCAGCGGGTATTATTGGATTAGGTGTATTGGTGTATGCAACAAATATTGTTTTTACAACTACTACTGATGCAACCATCACGCTTTCAGCAAAAGAAGGATGTGTAGTTTGCGGGGTACTTCCTGCAACAAATGTAAAACTCAACCTACTGACTGCAGGTTCTCCCTTACAACAACTTTATTATTATGTTAGTCATAACTTTTCCCATTTTATAACATTAGGCTTTGCCAGGCTAAATGCTTTTTTCTTTATGACAAGACCTTATTATTCTGCCAGGCATAATATTTTTCTGCTGGCGTTTATCATTCCGCTTTACATTTTATCAGGAATAAGTTTTGTGATAAAAAAAGAAAGTCGTTATAAACCAGTCTTTTATTTTATGGTTGTCAGTATCATAACATTTGCAATTGTAATTATGTTACAATGCGATGACTATCATAACCGGTTTATTTTAGGGCTTTTTCCATTCTTATTAATTCTTTCCGGTAAAACAACCATTTGGCTTGTAAGTAAAAAAAATTAAATAGTTTTACCTCTCATAGCATAAGAAATTGCAGCATCCATAATACGCTCTGCATAAGGCCTTGAAATATTATTGAGTTCTTCTACTTTTGTATGTATAAGATCTTTATCATTCATCGTAAGCGACAATTGCAAGGCCTGCATTGCAGCAGCCGTCTGCATAAATTCTTCTTTGGAAAGATGGGTTGTATTTTTTTGGATAAACTTTTCTGTTGTTTCCAGTAACTGCTCCCCTTCTGTTCTGGCCTCCACCAATGCTCTTGTGGCGATATCTTCTTTGGCATGGGTAATCGAATCCAACAACATTTTTTCCAGCTCGGCATCAGTTAAATCCTGTTGTGCTTTTACTTCGATACTTTGCTCAATACCACTGCGCAGCTCTTTGGCTTTTACCACCAAAATACCATCTGCATTTATTAAAAAACTTACCTCCACTTTTGCCATTCCTGCAGGCATTGCGGGAATATTTGATAAATTAAATTCGGCTAATTTCCGGTTATCGTTTACCATATCCCTTTCGCCCTGGTACACTGAAATTTTCATACCACTCTGCCCGTCTTTTTGCGTAGTGTACTGCCTGGAAGCCTTGTTGGGAATTTTTGAATTTCGGGCAATCATAACATCCATTAAGCCACCCATTGTTTCTATGCCGAGAGAGAGCGGTGTGATATCCAGCAACAAAACATCTTTGTTATTACCTGCTAAAATATCTGCCTGGATGGCGGCGCCCAATGCTACCACTTCATCCGGATTTACGGTATCATTTACCGCTTTGCCAAAAAAATTACTGATGCTTTCTTTCACCAGCGGCACTCTTGTTGACCCTCCTACCATTACCACTACATCAATAGCAGTTTTTGTTAAGCCTGCATCTTTTAGAGCATTGCTGCTACACACAATAGTTTTGTCAACCAATGGCTGAATAAGGCCCTCGAATATTTTTTTTGTGATACTTAAAGCATCGCCGTTAAAAGTTGTTTCAAATATATCATTCGATGAAAGATATATTTTTGCGGCCTCTGCCTGTAGCCGGATGCCCTGGGCAAATTCTTTATTCACTTTTAATTCATCTTCGTTTATACCTGCCTGCTGCAGCCAGTATTTTACAATGCTGTTATCAATATCATCACCTCCAAGATAAGTATCGCCGTTGGTAGATAACACTTCAAAAATTCCATTGCTGATTTTTAAAATAGAAATATCAAAAGTTCCGCCACCTAAATCATATACTGCTATTGTTTTCTCTTCTTCTTTGTGCAAACCTAAACCATAGGCAAGGCTTGCAGCTGTGGGTTCATTCACAATGCGCAAAACATCCAGGCCTGCTAATTTTCCTGCATCTCTTGTTGCCTGCCTTTGTGCATCGTTAAAATAGGCGGGCACGGTTATTACGGCTTTGTTTACCGGTGTTTTTAAAATATGTTCGGCACGTTGTTTTAATTCCTTTAAAATAAAAGAAGATAATTCGGCCGGGGTATAAAACTTATTACCGGCCTGTACTTTCACCATAGTTTGATTGCTGTCATCAATCACTTTGTAAGAAAAAAAGGAGGCATTATCTTTTATATCATTGTACGATTTACCCATTAGCCGCTTGGCCGAAAAAATGGTGTTTTGCGGTTGGGTAACTAAAAAACTTTTTGCTGCTTCTCCTACTGTTACATTTCCATATTCATCAAAGTGTATCACGGATGGCACCAGTGAGCTGCTATTGTGTTCTTTCAAGGCAATGGGCTGCCTCGTGTCCGGATGAATAATTGCTACAAGACTGTTGGTAGTTCCCAGGTCAATCCCAACTATAATTTCTTCTTTCTGTAAACTTCCTGTTGCTATATTGATTGCAATTTTTGCCATATTTAAAAGAGGATTAACCGATAATATATTTCATGCAAAAGTAACAAATATTAAAAGCCTGTTTAAAATAGCTGATGTTGTTGTGTTACGAAATTGGAAATTAAAAAAATATAGCTCACTAAGTTCCGAAAGAACCTACCTGGGTGTGTTGTTCTCTGATCATAGTGTGGTTGAAGAAAGCATCTTAAAATAGTGTATGAATAAGTATGGTTGAGGGTATAACAGGACGTAACCAATATCTGCATTTTTTAAAGCGGTGATAACCATTATCCTTAACATTAAAAATAAAAATGAACCTCAATTTTATCCGATAGCTTTTTATACAAAATCCCCTTGCTGTGCATGGGGATTCAGATAATTTGGCAAAAACGATTATTTAATAATTTTTAACTTTTAGCTCAACACGACGGTTTTTGGCACGCCCTCCCGCCGTTTTATTATCTGCAACAGGTTTATCCTGGCCATTTCCAGTGGCAGCGAGTCTTGCTGCATTAACATCCTTACTTTGAATATACGTTGCTACAGCTATTGCCCTGCTTTCGCTTAAATCCTGGTTTTTACCGGGCTTTCCGGTATTGTCTGTATTACCTTCAATATCCATTTTATAAGACGGATTATCCTTTAAAATTTTTACCACTTCATTCAATGATTTAAATGATTTAGATGACAGCCTGGAACTACCCATCGAAAAGAAAATATTTTTAGCCGCTACATTGATTTTTTCAATAACTTTTTTATCAATGACAGGACATCCAAAATTATCCATACTACCTGCTACATTGGGGCATTTATCTTCTTCATCATTTACTCCATCGCCATCTTTATCCGGAACGGGACAACCCTGGTAGCGTGCCACACCGGCAACAGTGGGGCATTTATCATTTTCATCATTGATGCCATCGTGATCGGTATCCGGAATTGGACAGCCATTATAACGGGCAACACCGGCCACCTCCGGGCATTTATCCTCCGCATCAGCAATGCCATCTCCATCTTTATCTGGGCAACCCTGTAAAGAAGCAATCCCTGCTACATCCGGACATTTATCCAATGAATCTACAATACCATCGCCATCCCGGTCTTTCACTGGCTCAGCAACAGGTACCGGAAGAGCTTTTGGCAAAGCTTCTTTTTTCTTAAAAAGATTTGCACCAATACCTATACTATGATAAAAATGATAATTTACTTCTTCTGTTACAGGTACCCGGTATTGAGAATTTACCAATACAAAAATATCATCCGAAAAATTAAATTGTAATCCTACCCCCAATGGAATGAAGGCACCATAATATCCCCGGTACATTGATGCTCCCACGCCTGCTGTTAAAAACGGAGAAACAAAATATTTATCTGTTAACAATTTTACGTTAACGGTAGCCGCTACTTCCATTAAAAAACTTTCATACCCCAAAGGCTGTTTATCTGGCACAGGATAGTCGAGAAATGCGCCTGAACCCGTTACTACAAAATCGGCATGCTCGCTGATGCCTTGTATGTAACTAAAGCCAAGCCCGGATTTTAGCCGTCCGCTGACTGAGTAATTTTTGAGTGCAGTAGCAAGCCCTGTCGTCCTTATTTCCGAAGCTGTTTGAAAATCGTCTGAAAAGTAATGAATGGCAAAGGAAGGATTCCTTACATACCCTTTTTGCCCGTATGTATTTATAAAAAAAATAAAAGTTAAAAAGTATACAATAATTTTTTTCATATAAAGAATATTTACTAAATACAAAACTAATTGCTTAACCTTAAACTATAAAATTAATTACGAACAACGCCTGGTTTACCTTTCACTAATTATTTGCGGCATTTTTGGTTATAGGTTTGCTTTTTCCGATCACTTCAACTTTTACCCTTACAAGTCCGAGCGATTTATAACCAAGTTGTATTGCCGTAGCTTTTGTAAGATCAACAAGCCGCCTCATTTTTGGATGAAGCCGGTCATTGACCTTTACAATAGCCGACCGCCCATTGCGGACATTGGTTACTTTTATCCAGGTTCCCAATGGCAAAACATTGCAGGCACAGGTTAATTTATTCTGACTAAAAATTTCGCCACTGGCTGTTTGGCGGCCATTGAATTTGTTGGCATAAAAACTTGCCGTACCATATAAAACGCGTTTGCCGGAAGATTTGTGTTTACTGTTTTTTATAATTGACTGAGCAGAGGCACTGCAACATAAAAACATACAAAAATAAAGTGTTGCAATAAGCTTTAATGCAGGTAATTTTTTTTTCATGCAAGAAAATTGAATCGTTTGGTTAGCAGGGAAATTGGATCGTTTATTTATTTATCAGTAAAATATTTTTCTCTGATGAATTTGTCTTCGCCATAGATATCATCGTAAAATTTTATTTTTCCATTCTTCGCTTCACAGGTAAAATAGCGGATAAACAATGAAATTTTATTTTTCACACTAATCCTTTTATTCTCTTTCCTGTCCAGCCATGCCATAATAGAATCAGTAGTGTAATGCAAGGTCTCACCGGGTTTTACATTCATACTATCATTTCTTGCAATATAAAAAGCTAACTTTTGCCATTCCTGCACCCTTACACATCCATGGCTGAGTGACCTAACTGCATTCTTAAATAGATAACGTTGATTGGTGTCATGCAAGTATACTGCGTATGCATTACTGAAATTAAATTTTAGAATACCCAGTGCATTATCATCGCCGCTGCCCTGCATAATTTTATAAGGAATACCTTTTGAATATTTGCTCCATTTTACATCATTACCACTAACTGTTTCTCCTTTACTATCAACCAAATGAAGACCGATGGAAGTTAGGTAATTGGGATTATTTTTTAACTTCGGCAAATATTGTTTAACGATGATACTGTTAGGAACAGTCCAGGTAGGATAGGTAACCATATCGGTAATATAGCTGTTCAGCAGGGGTGTTCGTGTTGCAGGTTTGCCACAAATAATTTTAGAATTTATCACCACCGTGTCATGATCCCACAACTGCATATAATACGCTGGTAAATTTACCCAGATATATTTTTCGGGCATTGAATCAGGCAACTGTTTGTACCGGTCTAACGTAAGGGCAATTCTTTTAAAACGCTCGCCATCACTACCGTTCAGCATTTTTATAAATGTCGCTGATATTTTTCCATCCTGCCTGATATTTTTTAGGTGCTGGTATTTTTTTATGGCTAGTTTTAACTGCAGGGTATCGGGCAGAATACTGGTAAAAGCAATGCATTTACTTTCACTTAGGCGTTGCTGGAGATTTTTTATAAATGATAACGAGTCTTTTTCATCATTGGGCTTAAACGGATAAGTTACATAAGTGTATATGCGTTTATCCATGCTGTCAATAAATCCGGGGATGCAGTTTTTTAATGCCCAATAACCTGCTTCTTTAGGCTGCAATCCATTGAGTACTTCTGTCAATTGTTTCGTTGAAAATAAATTTGTAAGTGTGGCGGAATAAAAGCTATCTGATAGTTCTTTTTTATTATAAGAAATACTATCCTTGTTTAGCCTGCCCTGTTTTAAATCTTTAACCAGGTGCATAAATCCATCAGTCAGCATCAGGTCTGCCTTTGTCCAGAGATTGGCATCCGTTCTTTTTACAGAATCCATGTCTAACGCATCCTTTAAAGTACGAAGTTTTTTAAAATGATAATCATTTGAAAATAATCCGGACAATGCCGCATGCTCTATAAACTGGTACAGCGAATCTGCCAACGGCTCCCATTTTTCCTGGTGGCTCCAAACATTATTATCGTCATTGGCTTTGTAAAAGTTATTTACAAGGCCTGTAAACTGCAGGCGAATGGTATCGCCAATGTCTCCATTATGTTGCAGGGCATACTCCAGTACATTGCTGATGGTCTCACTGGTTTTCTTATCCATTTTTTCAGGTGTACTTACAAGCACCGGTTTATTGGTAGGTACATTTGTATGGCAACCAGCCAACAAAAAAAATACAAATACAAAGGAAATTAATGAAACGTTACTCTTGAGGTAGTTCATATATGGGGTAAATAATGGTAACTTTCGGAAACGGACAATTGAGAAAAATTAAATACAATTATACAAGTTAATAAATATGTTGAATATAAAGATGATTTGTACCGTTCTTTTTTTTGTCATGCTGCAAACAGTAACTGCGCAACGTACAACTTTTAATAAGTATGGCCTGCGTGTAATTGACAATATTATACTTTACAAAAATGATGTAAGAATTAACAAAGCAATGAAAATGATGAGGCTAAAAAAACGGATAACAAAATTATTACTTGAACTGCACTATGCTACAAATGATAACTTTTTACACCAGCAATTATATACCACGCTGGCAGATGCTTATTTGCGATTACCCGCAGCTGCTGCACTCGAAGGTGTACAAAAGGAATTAAACGACAAAGGTCTGGGATTAAAAATTTTTGATGCTTACCGGCCTTATGGTATTACAGAAAAAATATGGGAAGCGGTAAAAGATGAACGCTATGCAGCTAATCCAGCAACCGGAAGTGGCCATAACCGCGGCATAGCAGTTGACCTTACCATTATTGTTTTAAAGACCGGCAAAGCGTTAAATATGGGAACTGGATTTGATAATTTTACAGACAGTGCTCATCATAATTTTATGCATTTTCCCAAAGAGATTCTTGATAACAGGATACTGTTAAAAAGCACTATGGAAAAATATGGGTTTATTTTATTTGATACAGAATGGTGGCATTACAGTTTGCCCGATCCCAAAAAATATGCTTTGCTAAATCTTGATTTCAGCGATTTTGACAAATAAGAAATTACTCGTTTAAATTTTACCGTCTTTATATCTTAAGTAGTATCTCCATTGTCCCTTAGCTGAACCTGCACATTCAAATTTATCCAGCACAACCTTTTTGATGCAGGTATACATTTCCGCTATTATCACCCTAAATACTTCGGCATAAATGCCCTCT
>NZ_JACMOO010000092.1 GCF_014377975.1 Ferruginibacter sp. | reverse complement strand
TTCAAATCAAGCAAATAACCTTTATAGAAAAAGAGAAGACTCCATGTCATCTTCTGCAAATAACCTGGAAGTTTATAATACTGTGAGGAAGTTTTATGCAAATTGGGTCGAAGGTTATCTTGCTAAAATACCTGATCACAATCCTATTATTGATACCCTTTTAACGGCTTTTAAGAAAAGCCTTGTGTACGCAGAAACTCAGCCGGGAATTACACTGTAATTCTTATTTACTTTTATAAAAATAAGTACTCCCAGGAGGCACAGACCACACAATAGTCCCAACACAGGAGCACTTGTTACATTTAAACTCCAGCCTGTAACATAAGATCCAAATACATCGCACAAATTAATAATAGCTAAGTAAGTAGTGAATTGAGAACCTTCAATTTTCTTAAGACATAAGCCCATCAAAATAGGAAAAACAGCTACGCTCAGCAAGGGATCAGCAAGATTCCAGAGTACAAGTGCCAGGCCTGAATATACCTGAAAATGCCAAAATGTATACGTTACGTTGAGTATCAGTAAAAATATACAAACTGCCCACATAACCTTAATCTGCAGGTATTTGGCACCCAATTTATCAGATTGGTTACCTGCTATAAGTATTGCAATAAAAGTAACAATGCTGCCCCAGCCACCCTGTAAAACAGACACCCTATTGTCGGGCCACTTCATAACATTTATAAGGTGGTAAGTATAAGAACGGATGAAGACGCTGGAGCAAAAATAGATGACCGCAATTAAACCAAGGTACTGCAGACTTTGTATGCTTGTAATACCATAATAAATATTTTTGAAGACCATTTTAAAAGGTGGGTTTTCTTCACCTGCGTTGTTTACACGGTTGCGTTTTACAAAAGCCGGCAACAAAGTATTCCCGCTGTTTATTTTGGTGAAAAAGAAAAGTACTGAAAAAAAAGCAAGTAAAAGTGTATGTACGATGGCTACCGTTTTAAAATTATAGTTGTGCAGCATTATTGAAAAAACAGTAGAACTAAATGCAGTACCTAATAAAAACCCGCCCCTCATAAACCCGTTCATTTTACCCCGTTCATTTACAGGCGTAATAGTGATAGCCATCGCATCTACACTTGCTACCTGTATAGATGCGGCAACGCTGTTGGCAAAAAAAATTAAACCGAGGGATGACAAATTATCTGAAGGTTGGCCGATGTAAAATAATCGTGTGGTAATTATAACTGAGGCCCATTGCGACAATACAATCCAGTGTTTACGGTTTCCCATGGAGGAGTACTGAAACCTGTCAATTAATGGCCCCCAAACAAATTGTAATATCCAGGGTAAGCCAGCAAGGGCTATAAAAGTACCGATTTTCTCGGGGTGAACATGCTGTCCTACCAGGAAGTTGGCAATTGCAGTAAGCGAGAAACCAGCCGGCACTCCTTGTAAAATATACAAATAGAAAAAAGTAAAGTAGCGTAACCGGTTGCTTTCACTTAGCACAGGAAATTTCATCAGCATTTCTTTTATAAATTATTGTGCACACAACCATTCCTTAAATTTTGCGCCTGTTTTTAATTTATGAAAACCAGGCAATTATTTGTTTTTCAAAAAATTCACCGTTCCAATCAAAAACCTGAAACCTTCCCAGCATTTTTACATCTGCTTCAGCACTCACACTTTTCTGTTCCGTTGTAAAACATCCGGTAATCTTCAGCCTGCTTACCACGTCAATCGTTAACCCGTTGTATCTGCCAAAAGGATAAGCAAGCATATTAACTTTTATGCCGTAATTTTTTTCGAGGTCAGATTTTGACCCATTTATTTCTTTTAACTGACTAAATCTCTTTTTGGTGGATAGATCCGGGTGCGTTATTGTATGGATACCCAACAAAAAAAGCCGCTCAATTGACAATTCTTTTAGCTGAAAATCATTCATCGGAAAATCCTGGTCGTTTTTTGAAATGCCTGCCGATGCCCATGTTCTTAAAGTATCCATTACTGTATTGATTTTTTTGCAGGATAAAAGCAACATACGCTCCCATAATTTAAGATACAATGAACACCTGTCAGTAGGCGGTTCTTCGTAATATTTCCATTGTTTATGAAGCCTGTACATTTTAATTGTAAGTACGGGTTCAACAAGGTGATGCTCAAAAACTTCTGTACCTGTTTTAATGGATAAAAAAGCTGGCAGGTGTTTAATGTGAAGCAGCACATTTAAAAGTTCATCCCACCAAAATTGTTTTTGCCGGCCAGTTACACCGGTTGTTATAAAAAAGGTTGCCGGGCAATTGTAATTTTGCAGTAATGGTTTAGCAAGCGTAAAATTATCGGTATAGCCATCATCAAAAGTTATGCAGACGGCATCCTGGATAATTTTTTTGGCGGAAACTTGTTGCAATAATTCCCGGGTGCTGATTACATTGAAACCATTTTTCAAAACCTGTAAGTGTTGTTCAAAATTTTGAGGCGAAACACAAAGTCCCCATGGGTCTGTTTCAGCTTCAGCAATTCTGTGATACATTAAAACCAGTATTTTGGAGGCACTATATTTATCAGACATCGAAGACTTTTTTGTAAAAAGATCCAATTAAATTTTACGATATGTAAAATTATTTTTTATAAAATCTACCGAAAACAATTTGTTTATATCAGCTTTTAAAAGTTTTAAAAATAAAGCAGGGTTATATTTCAAAAAGATTAAAATATCAACCCGGTTTTTGAAAACAGCAAAAGGCTTTCTACTTGTATACATCCTGTAACATTCCAGACAATGATATTCTTTCCATTGATTTAAACCTTTGTTGTATGCTATAACTTCACTGGTATTTCTAAGAAAAGGCCCTTGCTTCTTTATTACACTGTAAATTGAGTTGATCATAGCCAGATAGTTATGTGACAAACTCTTCTTATGAAAGTTGTAGGTTGCAATAAATTTCTGATGATGATACACTGGATATTTTCTTGCAATATTCAAATACAGGTCATAATCCTCACAAGTTTTTAAACATTCGTCATACCTTAATTCATCAAACACCCACCGCTGAAACATTACAGCAGCAAGCATTCCGATATAATTACACTCTAATAATTTTTTGTAATGGTTGTCAGTTACCTTTACGGTAATTGCTTTTGCAGATGCAGATTCCGCACGTAGAAAAAAGTAATTTCCGGATACAAATGCTAGTTGAGGATTATTTGCAAGTTCAGCTGCATTTACGTTAAGCGCATTCTCTTCAAGCCAGTCGTCTCCATCCAAAAACACTACATATGTTCCGCTACTTTTTAAAATGCCGGTATTGCGGGCGGCAGACACTCCTTTGTTTTCCTGATAAAAATATTTTATCCCGGCAAAGTTTTCACTTACACACCTGGTATTATCTATCGATCCATCATCTATCACAATTATCTCAAACCTGGGATATGATTGGTTTAATACACTTTCAATTGCCACCGGTAAAAAAACAGCGTAGTTATAAGTTGTTATTATTACACTTATAAGTGGTATAGTTAAATTGTCTTCATTCATATTATCCGTAAATATTTTTTTCAATTTTGGTAATAAGCTTTTAATATTTCTTTTAAAACAATAAATATTAGATTGAAAAATAACAGGCACGGTATATAAATAATTGCCCCGGCAAAATTAATAGTGTATCCAAAATATTCCACCCTTCACACCCTGTCGTTACCTTCTAACAATTTTTGTCATAGTGCGTATCAATTAATTTCACATGATAATTTTAGCTTGTTTAAATGTATCTCTTTCTTCCTTTTCACAGCTTATTTTAGGCAAACCAACTTCGTACCAAAATAACGATGCAAGCTTTTTAAACAATGACGGAAAGAAAAAGTTTGGAAGAAAGAAACAGATGAAGATGAGCTGAATGAGCAAGATGTCGATGTGAATGAACAAATAGATGGTGACTTTGTGACCAGCCTGTGTTAAATGGACAAAGAGATGAGCATAGCAATGCCAATGAAAACGGAATAATTAATTTATCAACAGATAATGTAATTGAATAAAGAGGTAATTTCTACATTGGTGACGATCCCTAAAAGATGTACAGTGAAAGTCTTAAAACACTCACAAGCGCTTTACCAACCCATCAGCATCAGGCAACATCTCTTTTATTGCATTTTGCATTTGCGTAGGGATTTTACATCTATCCATACCCATTGCCTTATTTATATTCTTTTCAGAAAATTCAATAATAGTATTATTTTTTCTTTTCGGGTATCCGTATTTCAAAATTGGTGTTTTACAATCTTAGCCTTATATGCTTTTTATCTTAAACAATATATGTATAACACTTTCCTTTTTTTACTTCCCAACTTTAAGGCATGATTCTACCATTATTATATAAGATGCAAAGTGTTGCCAATAAAATATCAGATTCAACTACCCTCGTCTTTATTAGAGAAAATAACTTAAGAGGCTTGAACAAATCATACAATAAATATGCACCTGTAATTTATGGTGTAATCTTCACCCACACTGCCGATAAGAGTGTTGCAGCCTGGATTATTATACAACTATTTGTACACTTAAATCAAGCGAAGATTTTCCTGAAAATCAACTTTTCGCTATGTGTCTCCATGATAAAGTACACACACATATATTTGAGGCAAAAATTGAAAATAAGGGGAATAAATTTTACAGTATCCCTTATTGAGGCAACTTCCTTGTTTCAAACCTTCTGTTTTCAGTTGACTACCATTAAGCAAGAGTCTTCAAAATTAAAAATTTCTAAAAAAGAAGTAACACAATATCTCTACAAAGAATTTTTAATACCCGATTTTAAAAATAAAGATACCCAACAACTTCAACAGGAAGAAGTCTGCAAAGCGCATGTATTGCTCTATCATTAACTTCAAGCCTTTATTTATCACTTCACAATTAAAATTTAAAAAAGATAAAAAAAAGACGGCTATCTGGAGCGAAAACAATCAATAATCATGATCCCGGCAATCAAAAAAGGAAGCATAACCTCTTCAACTTGGATGAGTGAAAAGCGATGGAATGAAAAGAAATGAAGATGAAAACAATGACTGAGTTGGAAGATATCACATTGCTGGCCGTTTGGAATAAAATGAAAAAATTCAATTAAATTTCGTCACCTTAATTTTTCATAAAACGTAAAAAACACAAATTATGATTACAGGAAAAATATTTTTAGGCGTAGCGGCAGGTTTAGCTGCCGGCATAGTAGTGGGCATTTTAATTGCGCCTGATAAGGGTTCGGTTACTGTGAAAAAAATTACCGACAAAGCAGGTGTGTATTCTGATGAATTAAAGGCTATCCTCACCGGCGGAGTAAAAACTGTGACAGATAACTTACAAAATATCGCTGGAACTGTAAATGATTTAATAGAAAAAAGCCTGTTGGTAAATGTGGATACAGCGCAGAAAGCAAAAACCGAGGTAAACAACAATTATTCAAAATATTAAATTAAAAATACGAAAGAAGTAAGCAATAAAATATCGAAAAATTTATTGAGCTGGTAAAAGATGTACTCATCTGCAGGATGATAAGGAATGAAAAGACAGGGAACATTCATGATGAAGGACAATGACTGTAAACAAAGCAGATGATGATAGCATGATGTGGTTTTTTGCTACACATCATCTTGTAAAACAACAGAAATAAAAAAAGTAAAAATGTTTCCATTGTTATTACCAATGAAGGCGACAATAATTATTTAATGAATCCTGGAATTACTGATTTAGTAAGCGATAAAGTAAGAATGAAATACCTGTGGAGTTTGCTTATGAAGGTATGGTTTCCAACTGGCTTATAAAACCCAGATTTGACATTAAATAAAGTAACTCCCGATGAAGTAAATTATTGGAACAGTAGTTCCAGTATGGTGATGTTTAACGTGCTGAAAGCTACTGTTACGAAAAGGAATACCCGGAGGGCGAACAACGCACGAATTTTTTGATATGTGAGCCATTGCTGCAGAAATAAAGATGAGCAAGCGTTGGTTCCAATTGATTTAAAGTCTGCATTTGACTGATAGATTTAATTTTTTCAATTCTCAATTTTATATTTAAAAATTAAAATAATGAATAAAAATAAAAATGTTCAACCGGAGCAAGAATCTGATTTAAATCAGAAATGGCATTCGGATAAAAGAAATGACAAAACAAAAGAAACTGATTTTACTGAACCGAGTTCGAAACATGGAGATTTAAACCCAACAAATAAGATCTCCGAAAATATTCATACAATGCCTGCAGAAGAACAGCAGTTTGAAGATAACGTTTAAAGTCTGGCAATAATGATAGTTATTTATGATTGCCCGTTCTTTTATTTAATAGTACACTACATCCAAAAAAAATTATTGATTATGGCAACAAAAACTAAAACTGTTAAAAAGAAAGATGATCCATGCTGGAAGGGTTATCACCAACTGGGTACCAAGATTAAAGGCGGTAAAAAAGTGCCTGATTGTGTTCCGGAAGCAAAGAAAAAAAAGTAGTGCCTCGAAAAAATCTACGTGTAATAAAACGATCGTTTTAAATTGTTTTAAACAATAGTTGTAACATTTAAAAACAAACAAATGGACAAAAATAAAAAAGGCTCCACGAGTTAACAGAAAACCAGAACACTTGCCCATGACAAAGACAATGTGAAGCACGACTCATCATCTAATAAAATGCTTGATTGAAAAAGTTATGCCAAATCAGAAAAGGGTATGCCGGCCTCAACCGGCAGGTCTGCAATGGGTGTCAAGACCAGCAAAGGAAGATAATTTATTTTAATCAGGGGGACTGTGTTTTAATCGCACCATTGAGGAATTGAAATTTTTAATCGCCTGTTGTGCGAAGTAGCGGTCAAGCAACTTTTAATCGCACTATTGAGGAATTGAAATCTGCACGAATCAATGTCGTTGTACTGCGCCAGCGCCCTTTTAATCGCACCATTGAGGAATTGAAATTTAATTTATGGCTAAGAAAATAAAATTGCCCGAAAGCTTTTAATCGCACCATTGAGGAATTGAAATTAGTCATGTGGGTTAGGTTATAAGTAAACGTTACGGTCTTTTAATCGCACCATTGAGGAATTGAAATGCGTAACTAATTGATATACAATGCCAGCAAACTAACTTTTAATCGCACCATTAGGAATTGAAATCTCACACCAGGCTAATGTTTCCCAACCCATCCACCTCTTTTAATCGCACCATTGAGGAATTGAAATACAATGCCAATTTAGTAACAGTAATAATCGGAATACCTTTTAATCGTACCATTGAGGAATTGAAATACCCTTCGTCCATCCTCAATGACACAGGGAGGTGTACTTTTAATCGCACCATTGAGGAATTGAAATACATTTAAAAATATAAGAATAGTATCAGCCAAAGACTTTTAATAGGCGATGAACGAATTCCTTGATGCTTTCTCCAAGGCTTATAGCAATTACCGCATCATATTATGCTTCGATGGCGCAGGATGGCATACCAGTAAAGCATTGGCCCTGCCAGCGAACATACAGGCATTGCTGCTGCCTCCATATTCACCC
>NZ_JACMOO010000091.1 GCF_014377975.1 Ferruginibacter sp. | reverse complement strand
GTAATCTATCAAACCCGTCTCTTTTTTTACGCCATAAAAAAACGGACGGTAATATTTTCCAGAAAAATTTACAGGAGATCCGTGTGTAAGATGTCCGCCCATACTTAAATCCAAACCAAGTATTGCATCGCCGGGTTTTAAAATACCCAGCATTAAAGCTGCATTTGCCTGTGCACCACTATGCGGCTGCACGTTTGCATATTCGCAATTAAAAACTTTTTTTATTCTGTCTATTGCAAGCTGCTCCACCTCATCAACAACCTCACAACCGCCATAATATCTTTTACCTGGATAACCCTCTGCATATTTATTTGTAAGGCAGGTTCCCATTGCTTCCATCACTTGTTTGCTCGTAAAATTTTCACTCGCAATCAGTTCAATACCATGTTGCTGTCTTTCAGCTTCCTGTTCAATCAAATCAAATAAAGCAGTATCTCTTTGCATAAATATTATTTTGAATTGTAAAGATAAGCACGGCAATTTTAAATTTTATTTTTTAGGAGCATGTGCATTTTCGCAAGATGAAACATTTGTATCCAACTCTACCAGCACCCATGTAAAGCAAAACTACAGCTCGTACCTCGCTTTGTTTGCTAACACGGGTTTCGGTACCTTTTCTACCTGCCTGCCTGCCGTCCTGCCTTCAGGTATGGGCTAACTTCATCAGTATATCTTTTTCAACTTTTATGTACAACCTTTTTCAATTTTATAATTTTTAAATCCTTTGTTTTAAAAATATTAATTTCACCCTCCAAAATTAAATGCTGCAAACTATGGTGTAACTTGTTACCAGCTAAATCAATATTATTTTAATGAAGGCTATTATACCAGTTGCCGGCGCAGGAACAAAACTTCGTCCACATACATATACTCAACCCAAAGCACTTATCCCGCTTGCGGGCAAAACCATTTTAAGTATTATTGTAGATCAATTAAAGGAAGCAGGTATAACTGACTTTATTTTTATAATTGGTTATCTAGGTGAAAAAATTAAGGATTACGTACAATTAAATTACCCGGAACTTAATACCCATTTTATTACCCAAAATGAAAGGCAAGGTACAGGCCATGCAATAGAAATTACACAAGAGATTGTTGGTGAAGATGAAGTGCTGATTGTATTGGGCGATACAATTGCAGAATTTGATATTGCTGAAATGATCAATACGCCTTACTCCGTTTTGGCAGTAAAAAGAGTTGACGATCCCCGAAATTTTGGTGTTGCAGAAATAGCGGAAGACGGTTTTATTACAAAAGTTATTGAAAAACCTGCCATCCCTAAAAGCAATATGGCATTGGTTGGTATATATAAAGTAAAAGAAACGACTATTTTATTTGAATGCCTGCATAAAATACAGGATTCAAAACTCCGCAGTTACGATGAGTTTAGTTTAACGGATGCATTAGAGTGTATGATTCAAAGAGGAGCAAGTTTTAAAGCAATGAAAGTTACCAATTGGTTCGATTGTGGTAAAAAAGAATCACTCATTGAATCAAACGCAATCCTTTTAAAAAAATTCGGCAGTTCTGTAGAAGAATCGAGCCACCATAAAAACAGCGTTTTTATTCCTCCCGTAAGCATTGGTAAAGGCTGTATAATCGGCAATTCTGTTATTGGTCCCAATGTTACCATTGGCGATAACACTACAATCAACCACGCCATTATAAAAGATTCAATTATTGGAGCGTATTCCAATTTGTACGAAATAGTTTTAAATAACTCACTCATCGGCAGCGATGCAGAAGTAAAAGGCGTGAGCAGAAATTTAAATATTGGAGACAATACCGCCATTGATCTTGGCGGTGGCACTAAATAAATCATTGTTTTTTATGAATGTTTTTTCAAATGAAATAACCCGGCTTTTTAATATTGAAAAACCAATTATACAGGCAGGAATGATTTGGGCAAGTGGCTGGCAGCTTGCAAGTGCAGTAAGCAATGCAGGTGGGTTGGGTATAATTGGCAGTGGCAGCATGTACCCAAACGTGTTGAAAGAACATATTATTAAATGCAAAGCGGCTACAGATAAACCCTTTGCAGTGAATGTACCCTTGCTTTATCCTAATATAGAAGAACATATTCAAATAATTATTGAAAACAAAGTACCCATCGTATTTACAAGCGCAGGTAACCCAAAATCATTTACTTCTATATTAAAAGCCGCAGGCATAAAAGTTGTTCATGTGGTAAGCAGCAGCAAGTTTGCTCAAAAGGCAGAAGCTGCCGGTTGCGATGCTGTGGTTGCTGAAGGTTTTGAAGCAGGTGGCCATAATGGGCGAGAAGAAACTACAAGTTTTGTATTAATACCGGCGGTTAAAGAAAAAATTTCTATCCCTGTTATTGCTGCAGGAGGTATTGCAACAGGTAGGCAAATGTTAGCCGCTATGATTTTGGGGGCAAGTGCGGTACAAATCGGTAGTAGATTTATAGTAAGCGATGAAGCCTCTTGCCACATTAATTTTAAAAATGCAGTTATTTCCGCCGGAGAAGGAGATACTGAACTCTCTTTGAAAAAATTAACACCCGTCCGCTTGTTAAAAAATAAGTTTTATGATGAGGTAAAAAGCGCTGAAAATCAGAACGCTAGTGTAGAAGAACTTTCCACTTTATTAGGGCGGGGAAGAGCAAAAAAAGGAATGTTTGAAGGAGATTTGGAAGAAGGAGAATTAGAAATTGGGCAAGCTTGTACCCAACTAAATAAAATACAACCTGCAGCAGAAATTGTTAATGAAATATGGGGTGAATACAATGCCCTGCTAAGGAGCTTTCACAAATAACGCTATATTTGC
>NZ_JACMOO010000090.1 GCF_014377975.1 Ferruginibacter sp. | reverse complement strand
TTTCAAAGAAATAATTTTTTTTTCAGCCGTGCTATCTGCATACCCAGGCATTTGGGGGTAATGTATGATATTGTTGTATAAACTAAACCTGTTACCAATAAGCAGCTTTTTTCAAGATTGGTACATACTCTTCCAAAATCAGTTTTAAAGTAATCTTCGCATAATTATTTCCCCATTAGGGGGAATATTATTATTACTAAAACAAGTTTTATCATAAAAATAACAAAACTGCAATCCGTTTGTAATAACGTTTGATTGTCACTACTCCCAGTTAAAATAGTGGCATAATGGTTGCCTTAATAATATTAGAGAATAAAGAAAATGAGATAATTGAAAACCGTTGAAAGACGTGTATAAATAATTTATTTTTGCTTAAACAATAATGAAGTAATGTTTAGCCAGTTTACTAAAATCAAGCGCCCAATAATCCCGGATTTAAAAAGGATGAGTGATATAGATATTATTCAAATGCTTGTCGAAAAAAATCCAAAAGCATTTGAACACTTGTATGACAAATATAGTGCGGCAATGTTTACAATTACGTACAAGCTTGTTGGTGATAACTCAATTGCTGAAAAAATTTTTATAGATGCATTTGTAGAATTACATGAAAAAAAAATCCTTGCAAATGTTACCAAAGGGCTTTGCATTCATGTGCTCAGGCACACTTATAATTTTGCATTGGCAGAATTGGAAAAAAAGGGCATATATCCACCTGCCATCAAACAGGATTCATTGTGTGAAGTAATTGATCTTCTATGTACTAAATGTCTTACCATAAAGCAAGTTGCATACCGACTCAGTATTACCGAAGCCGCAGCAATAAAAAAGTTTCAGGGTGAGTTTCAGTGGCTTCGGAATCAAAAAAGAAATACCGTTTGTAAAGAAGATCAGCAAACGAAATTATTGGAAGCGGATTATGACAACAGTTCAGATAGCTAATGTATTACCTGCTAATTTAAAAAGCCGACTGGCAATATAAAGGTAACAATGAAATTGTATTCAATTTTTAAGTGAACGGGTTATCAGCATTATTTGAACAAGCATTGTATTTTGTATGAGACAAAATAAAAAGTAAAAAACTCCGGAAAACCAAACCTGTTAATTGTACAATTTAAATATAAAAGTATGAAAGAAGAACAAGTTAAACCTATGGAAAAGTTTATAGAAATGGTTAAAGATGTACGTATATGTATGCTTATCACCAATAATAAAGATGCAGAACATTGTTCCGGCAGGCCAATGGGCGTAAATAAAATTGATGAAGATGGTACGATGTGGTTCTTTACAAATGCGCCTTCATATAAAACGGATGAGATAGAAGATAGCAACAAGGTTTCTATCGCAATTGCCAATGAAAGTAGTAACAATTATCTGATGATTCATGGCACTGCAGATTTGATAAACGACAAGATGAAGATGAAAGAACTCTGGAGTTCAATGATGAAAGCATGGTTTCCGCTTGGTCTTGACGACCCGGATATGGCACTCATTAAAGTAACTCCTACGCAGGTAAATTATTGGGACAGCAGCTCCAGCAAAATGGTTGTTCTTTTTAACATGTTAAAAGCAATCGTTACTGGAAAAGCTTACACGGAAGGTGAGCATGGAACTATCAGCCTGTAACCATGCCCCGGCCAACTGGTAAAGTAATTTGTAAAACATAAAATAAATTATAAAAGCAGGTTGAAAACTTACGGAAAGCAATGTTAAAAAACTTACTGAAAATAAGAATATCTTATTAACGGAGGGCAATAGAAATTTGTGTGAGGTTAATGTAGTGATAGAGCCGTTTATTCCTTGAGTAATTAATTTTAGCTGTAAGGAGTTAAGAGATGTTTTATTTTCTTTTTGCCTGCTGTAGCAGGTTTACATCGTAACCAAAAAACATAAAAATATATGAAAAAGTTAATGATCCTTTCCGTTTGTTTTTTCCTTGCTTTATCCACACAGGCGCAGGATAAAACGGATAGCAAAATGGAAAGTAAAATGGACAAAAAAATGGCCAATGGCAAACAAAAAGATTGTGTAATGATGAAGGATGGCAAAATGATGCAAATGAAAGATGGCCAGACTATGATGATGGAAAAGGACATGACCTTTCCAAATGGTTCTATGGTAATGACCGATGGCAATATGAAAATGAAAGATGGTAAAACGCACATGCTTAAGGAAGGAGATCGGGTAATGATGGACGGTAAGATGAAACCCATGCACATGAAAAAAATGTATCATAAAATGTAAAGTTTTTCAGCAAGTTTTTTATTACTAAGAAGCTTGCTGATTTTTTCAATCTACTTTTAAAATATGTTAAAATGAAAGCACTAGTTTATTACGGCCCACGGGATGTAAGGGTCAGCGAAATGCCCGATGCTAGAATAGAACATCCTGCAGATGTACTGGTTAAAATAACCATTACAAATATTTGTGGGTCCGATCTGCACATGTATGAAGGAAGAACTAATATGGAACCTGGCAGAATATTCGGGCACGAAAATATGGGTGAGGTGATTGAGGTAGGTAAATCCGTGTCTCAGATTAAGGTAGGCGATATGGTATGTTTGCCTTTTAATATTGGATGTGGACACTGCAAAAACTGCGAAAGCGGTTATACCGGCTTTTGCCTCACTATGAATCCGGGAATGGCAGGTGCAGCTTATGGCTTTGCAGGAATGGGACCTTATTCAGGCGGTCAGGCGGAATACCTCCGTGTGCCTTATGGCGATTTCAATTGCCTTAAATTACCAGAAGATGCTAACGAAAAAGAAAATGATTATGTGATGCTTTCTGATATTTTTCCAACGGGTTATCATGCCACTGAACTGGCTTGTGTTCAACCTGGTGATTCAGTAGTTATTTATGGTGCCGGCCCGGTTGGTTTAATGGCTGCGCATTCTGCTGCTATTAAAGGAGCAGGTAAAATTATGGTAGTTGATAATCACAAAGACAGGTTGAAGCTTGCTGAAGAATTTGGAGCCATTGCTATTGACTTTTCAAAAGGTTCTGCTGTTGATCAGGTACTGGAACTTACAGATGGAATGGGTGCAGACAAAGGCTGTGAATGCGTGGGTTACCAGTGCTGTGACAAACATGGTGTTGAGCATTCTAACATCACGATGAACGAATTGGTACAGGCAGTAAAAGCAACAGGTAAGATTGGTGTTGTAGGCGTATTTGTTCCCAAAGATCCCAAATCCAAAGATGCACTGCAAAAAATAGGGCACATGGATTTTGATTTTGGTACCTTTTGGATGAAGGGGCAAAGTATTGCAACTGGCCAGTCCAATGTAAAATCATACAACCGTCAGCTTTGTAGTCTTATTTCCGCAGGTAAAGCCAATCCGGCAAAGATTATTTCCCACGAACTTTCCCTCGACGAAGCTCCGGATGCTTACGCACACTTTGATGCAAGGGACAAAGGATGGACAAAAGTAATTCTGAAACCGGGCAAAGTAAAAAAGAATCTAAAAAAATCTTTGTAAATTAATCCGAATCTTGCGGAAGGAAAGTTTTGTCCGCTCTGAGTTTTTAAATTGCCAAAATACTGGTATATCAATAATTAGAATGGTTTAAGAGTATGATTTAAAAATTCTTCCTCAAAAAAGAATAAAATTAAAATGACAAATAGGTACTGTTTCTATTTATTTATTTTACTGCTGGTGTCTTGCAACACCAAAAAATTAAATAAAGGATCCTACAGCGGCTCTGTAAATACATCAGGTTATAAAGCGGATAGTTTGCAGGCTCCTTATGAAACGGGTTCTGCTAAAAATTTCAGCGAGGTAATGGGTTGGAAAGACAATGAAAAACCTATTGCTCCACAAGGCTTTACTGTTAGCAAATTTGCAGAAGGATTTCAACATCCAAGGTGGATTTATGTCGCGGATAACGGAGATGTGTTTGTTGCAGAATCAAATACGATCTTAAAAGGTATTTTAAAATTTGGTGCCAGTATTTCCCGTAAAATTAAAACACAACACATCGGTGAAAGTATTAACCGCATTACATTATTCCGCGATATAGATAAAAACGGAATTCCTCAGCACCGCTATGTTTTTGCACAAAACCTTCACCAGCCCTTTGGCATGTTGATTATCGGCAATCATTTTTATGTAGGCAATACAGATGGTTTAATGAAATATGATTACAAAGCAGGTGATACCGCCATCCGCGGAACAGGACAACAAATTGTTTCGCTGCCTGCCGGTAAATACAACAGGCATTGGACAAGAAATATTATTACCAATGCAGCCAAAGACAAAATTTATATAGGAGTAGGGTCGGGAACCAACGTGGCTGAAAAAGGATTGGAAAATGAAATAAGAAGAGCGGATATTCTTGAAGTAAACCTGGATGGTTCTGGTGAACAGATATACGCCCGCGGGTTAAGAAACCCTGTGGGTATGGATTGGGCGCCGGGTACGCAAACATTGTGGGCAGCAGTAAACGAAAGGGACGAACTGGGCGATGAGTTGGTGCCTGATTATTTTACCAGCGTGAAAAAGGGAGGATTTTATAGCTGGCCTTTTTTTTACTACGGACAACATAAAGAACCAAGAATGGCCGGGCAACAAAGCGCTGATTCTATTGAAGCAGTAATTACCCCTGATATTCCATTAGGTTCACATACTGCTTCATTGGGGCTTGTGTTTTACAGGCAACATTTGTTTCCGGCCAAATATCAAAACGGTGCTTTTATAACACAACATGGATCGTGGAACCGTTCTGTACTCTCTGGTTATAAAGTAATTTTTGTGCCCTTTTCCAATGGCAAACCCTCTGGTAAACCAGAAGATTTTTTAACAGGATTTATACAGGATCTTTCTGCAAGTAAAGTGCATGGAAGGCCAGTTGGCATAGCCATATTGCCCGACGGATCTATGCTGATATCTGATGACGTTAGCAATGTTATCTGGCGCATTACTGCGGATAAATAATTTCAATGACAATGTGTTTTTAAATATTGCCTGACTGGTGGTTGCACTTGCAGGTAATAAGTCTTTTGTTCTTATGCACCCATTATACCCGGTGGTTTTGTAGCATAAAAAAAATTCCCGCCTCCGATGTCTTTACAAAATGGTCGGGCCTAAGCCTGAATTAGCACCATTACCACCCTCATTTATTAAATATAAGCCAAGGCTGAAAACGCAATGCTACGATGAGTTTCAGGTGTGTAAAGGATGTGCAATAATTGTATTGAGGTTGTGTGCGTCTACCTTAATTGGGTGATTAAAAAATGAATAAAAACCGGGGCTTAATACCTAACAATATACTGCTCTTACTCAGTTCAACATGGTATAAACTTTCACATCTTTTGCAACCCAAAAAAAATATGTTTTCCCATTCCAATCAGAAATTATACTTTTCCATTTAATTGTTTTAAAATCTCCGTTCAAAAAAACAATCAGTAATATTAATGAAACGATTCCTGCTAATAAATATGCTATTTATTTCCCTGCATTGCCTGGCTCAGCAAAACCGTTGGTTGCTGGGCGACAGCAATTCCATTCAATGGAAAATTGATGACAGGCTTCCCCACCAGGATAACATTGAGATGAGTGGAAAATTTGTTTCGGCGGTGGTGCATTATGGAGTAAATGCCGATCACTCGTTCTTCATCAACCGCGACATTGTGTGGCCCATGTTACGTACCATTCCAAATAATACACATGCAAGTTTAATACGTTCTTTTAACCTGGATGTTATAAAAATGATAGCTGTAAATAAAAAGCAGGTGCAGCAGGAAAAAGTAACTGAAATAACACTTAATGGAAAACTGATTGTGAAGAGCAGGATCAATGATAGCCTGGAATTGGTAAGAACAATTTTTCCCTCTACCGGTCTGCCGCTTTTGTGTGAAAAATATGAGTTAGTGAATACAGGAAATAAATCAGTTACCGTTGAAATTCCGCAATTAAATATTGAATCCGCTACCAGCCCGGATGATGGAGTGGAGGGCAGTTATCAGCTAATTGTACAAACAAAAAATGCTGGAACCATTGAACTTCATCCCAGCCAGTCTTTAACATTTTACCTGTATTTTTCCGGTAAAAAGAAGGGACAGGATTACAGTAACATTGATGTTGAAAAAGAACTGATAAAACGAAATAATTTACTGTTGCTATTTAGTGAAAACCTGGTGTTGGAAACACCGGATACTATTTTGAACCGGGCCTTTGCCTTTGCTAAAATCCGAGCCGCAGAAAGTATTTATCAAACCAAAGAAGGACCCATGCATGGGCCAGGTGGACTTAGCTATTACGCAGCCATCTGGGCCAATGACCAGGCAGAATATATCAATCCTTTTTTTCCTTACCTGGGTTATAATTATGGAATTGAATCTGCAGTAAATGCTTATCGTCATTTTGCCAAATTTATCAATAAAGAGTACAAGCCAATTCCCAGCTCAATTGTAGCAGAAGGTACCGATATCTGGGATGGTGCCGGCGATCGGGGAGATGCTGCTATGATTGCCTATGGTGCGGCCAGGTTTGCACTTTCGCAGGGCGATAAAAAAAATGCCGGAGAACTTTGGCCCTTAATTGAATGGTGTCTTGAATACAATAAACGCAAATTAAATAAAGAAGGGGTAGTAACCTCTCACTCAGATGAACTGGAAGGTCGTTTTCCTTCAGGTAAAGCAAATTTAAGTACATCATCCTTGTATTATGATGCATTGATTTCAGCAGCTTATTTAGGTAAAGCATTAGAGAAAGAGAAAAAGCAAATTGCGTTGTATAAATCAGCAGCCATTGCGCTTAAAAAAAATATCAATACTTATTTTGGCGCTACGGTAATGGGCTACAATACCTACCGCTATTATGAAGGCAATGAAAAACTGCGGTCCTGGATTTGTATTCCGTTAACAGTAAATATTTTCGATCGCAAACAGGGTACCATTGATGCATTATTTTCTCCGGAGTTATGGACAGATGACGGACTGGCGTCCCAGGCAGGCGATAAAACATTTTGGGATCGTTCTACCTTGTATGCACTTCGCGGACTCTTTGCTGCCGGAGATACTAAACGGGGACTAAAATATTTACAGTATTATTCTAACCGCAGGCTATTGGGAGAACATGTGCCTTATCCGGTAGAGGCTTATCCAGAGGGTAATCAGCGACAGCTGTCGGCAGAAAGTGGATTATATTGCCGGGTGTATACTGAGGGCCTTTTTGGTATCCGCCCGGTTGATTTAAATGCCTTCACCATTACACCACAATTACCGGACGAGTGGGATTTTATACGGCTTAAAAAAGTGCACGGATTTCAAAAAGAATTTGATGTGGAGGTAAAAAGAGAAGGAGATAAAATTCGCCTGAAAGTATCCACTACTGCAACCGTTGTTTTTAATCAGCTTATCCTCAATGGAAGTACGCAAACGATCAGGTTCTAAAATTATCAGAAAATATTTTCAATAAACAAAGAGGACATAACAATTTTATCCAAAGCTTCAAAGCTGGTTAAAAAAATTACCTCAGCCAGTCTGCGAGGTGTAGTGAAATAGCAGCAGATTCTACCATAAAACCATCATGGCCATAATTACTGTCGATGGCTATCAATCTGGCATGGGGAAGATGAGCTGCTAAAAATTGTTGCTCCGCCAACGGACAAAGTATATCGCTGCTGATGCCCACAACCAGCGTGCGCTGGTGAATATTTTGTAACACCGCAGGTAATGCTCCGCCGCGGCCGCGGGCAAGGTGATGACTATCCATGCTTTTTGTAAGCAGCCAGTAACTATAGGCATTAAAACGCAGCACTAATTTATCGCCCTGGTATTGTATATAAGCCGAAGCCTTGTAGTGGTCTAACTTTTCCGTATTGTCGTCAGACTGCATTTGTACCATGATGCCGTAATTGCGGTAAGTGAGCATACCAATTGCCCGGGCTGCTTTTAAGCCTTTGGCACCAGCAGAAGGCGATGGGTTTTGCCAAGTACAATCGGCCTCGATTGCCAGCCGCTGGGCAGTATGCGTGGCAATGCCCCAGGCACTTTCGGTGGGGGAGGTGGCTAATAAAAATAAATGATCAATCACGTCTTTTTCCATTACACACCATTCCATGGCCTGGTAGCCGCCCATACTGCCACCCATGAGTAAAAATATTTTTTCAATGCCCAAATGCTGGCGCAGTAAAATGTGGGCTTTCACCATATCCCGTATGGTAACTAATGGAAAACTATGGAAGTAAGGCTGGCCGGTGGCAGGGTTAATACTTAGCGGGCCGCTGCTGCCATAGCAACTGCCCAAAATATTGGCGCATACTATAAAATATTTTTCAGGGTCAATTACATGTTGCGGTCCCACTATACCTTTCCACCAATCTGCTGCATCTGAGTTGGCGGTTAATGCGTGACATACCCATACTACATTGCTTTTTTTTTCGTTTAATTGTCCGTAAGTGGTGTAGGCAATGGTAAGTTCAGGCAGGGTGCCGCCGCTTTCAAGAGCGATAGGATGTGGGAAATGAAAAAATTGCATTAAGTTAAATAAGTATTTGCCGGTTTAAATGCAAAGTAAAGGCTTGCAGGAATTATATTTGTAAAAATTTTTGAAATGATAGAAATAAATGTAAACCGTATTCAGGGTGATTGTGGTTTTGAGGCCACCGATGCCAATGGTCATACAATAAAAATGGATACCAGTCCGGAAACCGGCGGATTAAATTTTGGTGTGCGTCCCATGCAGGTTTTGCTGATGGGTTTGGGTGGCTGCAGTGGTATTGATATAGTAATGATCTTAAAAAAACAACGGCAGACGGTAGAGCATTTTTCTATGAAAATAGAAGGAGAAAGGCAAACCGTTAACGAACCTTCTTTGTGGAAAAATCTTAAGATTGTGTTTCATCTAAAAGGTATCATTGATGAAGAAAAAGCCTACCGTGCCTGCGAATTATCTATGAATAAGTATTGTTCTGTGGCCGAAACACTGCGTTTGGGCGGTACAAAATTTACCTGGGAAGTAAAGGTAAATGAACCCGAAACTGTTGCACTCAAGTAAAATTTAATCTGGTAATTAAAATATTTTTTTCTTGGCCATCGGCAGCAACGTGGTACATTCTTGCGTCGCCCTCTTGTACAGCATCTTTCCAATTTGGCTTTTATTATGTTGAAGAAAGACTTGGCCGGGGCGTTAAATTTTTGTTTGTATCAAACCATCGCAGCACATTTTTTTATATTCCCATTCCCTAAAATCTCATTTTTTTACTCCAAAAAAAAGTGCCTGATAAAACTGCATTTTTTTTAAAAAATAACTGCAGGTAAAATTCAGTAAATTTGACCATGGAGGCATTGAAAATTGAAATATTGAATCCCAAAGCTTTAAAACTTATAAAAGGTATGCAAG
>NZ_JACMOO010000089.1 GCF_014377975.1 Ferruginibacter sp. | reverse complement strand
TGTGACTCATCCAACCCGGCAGTTTCTTCATCTTCAGAAACCCGTAACGGATTAATAAAATTGATGAATTTAAAAATAAGCCACCCTACCACAAAACTATAACTGGCAACGATGATCATTCCCTTAAACTGGGTAAAAAATAAGTCGCCGCCAAAAAATAAGCCCTGATGATTGGCAGTTGCATCCAAACCAACTCCGCTGTTCACTGCATGAGATGCAAATACGCCCGTTAATAACATCCCAACAATACCTCCCACTCCATGACATGGAAAAACGTCTAAAGTATCATCTACTTTAGATCTTGTACGTAAAGAAACAGCCAGATTTGAAATGATTGCGGCAATAAAGCCAATAAATGCACTATGTGCAATGCCTACATAACCAGCACCCGGCGTGATAGCTACTAAACCAACTACTGCGCCAATACAAAATCCCTGCACGGAAGGTTTTTTTCCCCTAAGTACGTCAAAAAACATCCACGATAAACCTGCAGTAGCGGCTGCAATATTTGTTGTGGCAAAAGCTGATACCGCCAGCGTATTGGCTGCCAGGGCAGAGCCAGCATTAAAACCAAACCATCCAAACCAAAGCAAACCGGTTCCTATCAGCACATAGGGTACGTTAGCAGGATGATTTTCAATATTTTCTATATGTGATTTTCTTCTTTTTAAAACCAACGCACCGGCGAGGGCCGCACACCCTGCAGTAATGTGTACCACCGTACCACCGGCAAAATCCAGCACCCCCATTTTAAATAAAAAACCTTTTGGATGCCAGGCCCAGTGACAAACAGGAAAATATATAAATAAACAAAACAGCACTATAAATAAAGCGTAAGAAGTAAATTTAACCCGCTCAGCTACTGCACCCACCACCAATGCTGGGGTAATAATAGCAAACATCAACTGAAATATTGAAAACAGCGTTAACGGAATAGTGGGGGCTCCAACCCATGGAGCGCTGGAAACCACATTTTTATAAAACAAATGGGACATCGGATTTCCGATAATACCGTTTATACTGGTTCCAAAAGACATTCCATAACCAACTGTAAGCCATAATACGGTAACGATACCAGCAGCAACAAAACTTTTGATCATGGTGCTTAACACGTTTTTCCGGTTAACCATGCCGCCATAAAAAAATGCCAGGCCAGGCGTCATTAAAAATACCAACGCGGTTGCTATCAATACCCAGGTAATATCACCAGTTACATACTTCGATGTATCAGCGTAAACTTCTGCTGTTGGAAAAAATAAACTACCAATGGCAACTGCTGTAAGTGCAAAGAAGGGTAACACTTCTTTAATTCCGACTTTCTTCATAACTTTTTAGGTTTTAATATTAAACATAGTTATATATTTAGTTATTTATACAATGTTAAGTCAAATTCCTAATTAAATCCCTAAAAAATGAACTAAATTCTTAACATTTTATCAATAATCTAAGATAAATTCCAGAATCTAAATACATTAATTATATATATTATAAATATCTATCCATAACTGCTAGATTATTACAAAACTAATATCAAAAACCTAAACAAAACAGGCCCTTTGAATTAACAAAGGGCCTGAAAAAATTAAATTAAAATTTATTATACCAGGTAACGGGCAATCATATTTCCATCTGCAGTTTCCAATAAGGAATTTCCAACTAAAAATTCATCTACTTTTTCTGCACAATCTCTACCTTCTTTAATAGCCCAAACTACCAGCGACTGTCCGCGGCGCATATCGCCGGCAGTAAATATCTTACCAATATTTGACTGATAATTTTTTTCAGATGCCCTTACATTTCCTCTTTCATCCAGTTCCAGTTCCAGTTCCTTAATCAATCCCTCGTGTTGGGGATGCACAAAACCCATGGCAAGCAAAGCCAGTTCGCAGGGAACTTTTCTTTCGCTTCCTTTAATTTCCACAAATTGTGCAGGTCGTTGGTCCACTACTTTCCATTCAAGATCAACTAATATTAAGGCTTTTAAATTTCCATCCTGGTCACCGATAAATTCTTTAGTAGCAACTGCCCAATGCCTTTCGCAACCTTCTTCATGAGAAGAAGTGGTTTTTAATAACATCGGGTAGGTTGGCCATGGCATTACATTATTTCTTGCATCCGGAGGTTTAGGTAATAATTCAAACTGAGTTATTGATACTGCACCGTGCCGGTTGCTGGTACCTACGCAATCACTTCCTGTATCGCCACCACCAATAACGATTACATTTTTTCCTGTAGCTAAAATATCTTTTTCTGTAACTGTTTTTTTTGCGACTCTGTTATTTTGTTGTTTCAAAAATTCCATCGCAAAATGCACTCCCTTTAACTGTCTTCCTGGAATTGGTAAATCCCTTGGTACTGTAGAGCCTCCGGATAAAACGATGGCCTGGTATTCTCTCAGTAAATCACTAATACTAATATTTACACCTACATGAGCATTGCACTTAAAAACAATACCTTCTTCTTCCATCAGTTTTACCCTTCTGTCAATTACCCATTTTTCCAATTTAAAATCGGGAATGCCATACCTTAATAAACCACCGGGTGCATCATCTCTTTCAAAAACAGTAACCGCATGACCGGCAAGGTTTAGTTGAGCTGCCGCAGCCAATCCTGCCGGGCCACTTCCTACAACTGCCACCTTTTTACCGGAACGGTAAATTTGTTTATGTGGCTTTACAAAGCCTTTATCAAATGCTATTTCAATGATATGCTTTTCAATTTCTTCAATCGTTATTGCTGGCTGATTGATACCTAACACGCAGGAGGTTTCGCAGGGTGCCGGACAAATTCGTCCGGTAAACTCGGGGAAATTATTGGTGGACGAAAGAATATCGTATGCTTCTTTCCAGCTTTTGCGGTACACTGCATCATTGAACTCTGGTATCACATTTCCAAGCGGGCAACCGCTGTGGCAAAAAGGTACACCGCAATTCATACACCTGCCTGATTGCTGGTTCAACTTTTCGTCGGGAAACCTTTCAATAAATTCCTTATAATCGTGTACACGTTCCTGAGCGGGGCGCTTGGCAGGAAGCTCTCTTGTAAATTCTAAAAAACCCGTTGGTTTGCCCATTGTATTAATTTGTTTTTCGATTAATTAATTTCTTTCTCCCTTTTATCTTTATTTAATTTTCCCCTCTATGGCTGCCGTTGTAATTTTTGCCAAAACTTTTTTATAATCCTTTGGAAATACTTTTACAAAATTTTTCAACTGGTTATCAAAATCATCCATTACAAACCTTGCTACCGTACTTTTTGTATAATTAAAATGCTTGCTGATTAACTGATATAATTCAACTTTATCTGTCTCACTTACCGGATCAAGATCAACCATTTCATGATTGCAGTTAAGATCAAAATTGCCTTTTACATCATACACATACGCAATACCACCACTCATACCTGCTGCAAAATTTCTGCCTGTATTTCCTAAAACTACTACCTTTCCGCCGGTCATATATTCGCATCCATGATCGCCTACACCTTCTACAACTGCTGTTGCGCCTGAATTTCTGACAGCAAACCGTTCGCCTGCCTTACCGCGGATATATGCCTCGCCGGAGGTTGCGCCGTAAAAAGCAACATTACCAATAATGATATTATCTTCAGGAACAAAGTTTGCTTTGGAAGATGGATACACAATTAGTTTCGCTCCACTTAATCCTTTACCAAAATAATCATTCGCATCGCCTTCCAGTTCCATGGTAACACCTTTGGTATTAAAGGCTCCAAAACTTTGTCCGGCAGTACCGGTAAATTTAAAGTGTATTGTATCATCGGGTAAACCTGCAGCCTTATATTTTTTTGATATCTCGTTGGATAAAATTGTTCCTGTTGTTCTGTCGATATTTTTTATATTAAAAGAAGCGGTTACTTTTTGCTGTTGATCCAATGCAGGTTTTGCAGCTTCCAGTAATTTCCAGTCAAGTACATTTTCCAATTCATGATCCTGACTTTCTTTATTATACAAACCTGTATAGATAGATGCAGGCTCTTTATACAAAACAGGCGACAGGTCCAGCTTGCTGTATTTCCAATGTGTAATATCGGGTCTTGTTTCCAGACAATCTACCTGGCCTACCATTTCATTGATGGTTTTAAACCCAAGCTGCGCCATAATTTCCCTCAATTCTTCTGTTAAAAATTTAAACAGGTTAACAACATGATCGGCATCACCAGTAAAGCGGTCACGCAATTGCGGGTCTTGTGTAGCAACTCCAACAGGGCAGGTATTTAAATGACATTTCCGCATCATAATGCATCCTTCGGTAACCAATGCTGCAGTAGCAACGCCCCACTCTTCCGCACCCAGTAAAGTTGCGATGGCAATGTCACGGCCAGTTTTTAATTGTCCGTCAGTTTGTAAAACAACACGGCTTCTTAATTTATTTTTTACCAGTGTCTGGTGAGCTTCTGCCAATCCCAGTTCCCATGGCAGACCTGCATGTTTGATAGAACTAATCGGTGAAGCACCGGTACCGCCGTCGTTACCCGCTATTAATACCACATCAGCTTTTGCTTTGGCAACGCCTGCGGCAATAGTACCTACACCGGCTTTTGATACCAGTTTTACATTGATACGGGCAGTTCTATTGGCATTCTTTAAATCAAATATCAATTGTGCTAAATCTTCAATAGAATAGATATCATGGTGTGGCGGCGGTGAAATTAATCCAACCCCTGGTGTTGCATGGCGTACCCGTCCAATCCAGTCGTCTACTTTATGGCCGGGCAATTGTCCACCTTCACCTGGCTTGGCACCTTGCGCCATTTTTATTTGCAGTTCATCTGCCTGAGTTAAATAATAACTGGTTACGCCAAACCTTGCAGACGCTACCTGCTTGATGGCACTTCGCATGGAGTCGCCGTTGGGTAACGGTTCAAAACGCATTTCATCTTCTCCTCCTTCACCCGTATTGCTTTTACCTCCCAGACGGTTCATGGCAATCGCAAGTGTACTATGTGCCTCATGAGAAATAGATCCAAAGCTCATGGCGCCTGTAGCGAAGCGTTTCCAGATACCTTCTGCCGGTTCTACTTCATCAATTGAAACCGGTGCACGATGGTAATTGAACTGAAACAAACTGCGCAGGGTACAGGCCTTCTCTCCCTGGTCGTTCACCAGTTTCGAATATTTTTTAAATGTTGGATAATCATTCATCCTTGTTGAGTATTGCAACAGGTGGATGGTTTGCGGATTGAATAAATGAAATTCACCTTTGCGTTTCCACTGGTACAATCCACCTACTGGTAAACGATCTACCGGTATTTCTTTTTTGCTAAATGCAAACGCATGTTTAGCCAGATTCTCTTTAGCAATTTCATCCAGCCCCATGCCCTCAATGCGGGAAATAGCACCCGTGAAATATTTATCTACAACGGATCTGTTTAAACCAATGATTTCAAATATCTGTGCGCCCTGGTAAGATTGCAGGGTGGAAATACCCATTTTAGAAAACACTTTCAACAAGCCATCATTCACCGCTTTGGTGTAATTCTTTTTTAAATAATCTGCATCCAGATCGGTTACCAGTTTACCATTCAATTTCATATCCCTGATACTGGATAAGGCCAGGTATGGATTGATGGCTGTAGCACCAAAACCCAACAGGCAGGCAAAGTGATGTACCTCCCAAACATCTCCCGCTTCTACTACCAAACCTACGCTTCCTCTTAAACCTTTGCGGATAAGATGATGATGCACCGCGGCAGTTGCCAGTAAAGAAGGGATAGGCGCATGATCGGAATCTATCGAACGGTCTGTTAATATCAATACTTCAAAACCATCTTCGGCTGCATCTACCGCATAGCGGCAAATTCTTGCCAATGCTTTTTGCATACTATCCGGCTTACCATCTGCACGATAATACATTTGCAAAGTTTTAGCCTGAAAAACACCGGTATCAATACTTCTTATTTTTTCCAGCTCAAAATTGGATAGTACAGGATGTTGCAATGCTACGGTATGGCATGCCAAAGGATCTTCATTTAATAAATTACCATTATTGCCTACAAATGTTGCCAACGACATTACCAGTCTTTCCCGTATTGGATCGATTGGCGGATTGGTAACCTGCGCAAATAATTGTTTAAAGTAAGAGCTTAGATGCTGCGGCTGATCGCTTAGAACTGCCAGGGGAACGTCGGTACCCATTGAGCCAATCGGCTCTTTGCCATCGAGTGCCATTGGAGCTATGATAGTGTCCAGATCTTCTGTTGTATAACCAAATGCTTTCTGGTATTTAAAAACCTGGTCGCTTTCCAGGTGCGTAAACATAACCCGTGGTTCGGGCAATTCTTCTAACCTGATTTTATATTTATTCAACCACTCGCCATACGGTTTCTGCGAGCAGATGCCTCTTTTCAATTCTTCATCGCTGATGATGCGGCCCTGTTCCATATCTACCACAAACATTTTACCAGGCTGCAATCTTCCGTTTTCTTTTATGATGGAAGGATCAACAGGCAATGCACCTGTTTCTGATGCCATGATAACCCTGTCATCGGTTGTAACACAATACCTTGAAGGACGTAAACCATTTCTATCAAGCGTAGCTCCAATAATTTTTCCATCTGTAAAAGAGATAGAAGCCGGGCCATCCCAAGGTTCCATCATGGAAGCATGGTATTCGTAAAATGCTTTTCTAACCGGGTCCATCCTGTCATCGCCATCCCATGCTTCGGGTATCAGCATCATCATCACTTGAGGCAGGGATCTTCCGGTAAGTGTAAGCAACTCAATCATATTATCAAGACAGGCCGAATCGGATTGCATACTGGTAATTACCGGCAGCAACATTTCCATTTCTTCTTTACTAAAATAGGGAGATACAAAACCTGTTTCACTTGCCTTTAACCAGTTAAGATTTCCCTGCAATGTGTTGATCTCGCCATTGTGTGCAATGTAACGGAAAGGCTGAGCTAACTTCCAGGAAGGAAAAGTATTGGTTGCAAAGCGGGAGTGTACCAGGCCAAAAGCCGATACCACTCTTTTATTATTTAAGTCGGGAAAATAATTGCGTACCTGGCGGCTGGTAAGCTGACCTTTATACACGATTGTTTTATAAGAAAGAGAAGCAATGTAAAAACCAATTGCATCCTGCCTTACGGTATTAGTAATGGTATGACTGGTGTAATTACGCAGTACAAATAATTTTCTTTCAAAATCCAGTGCATTGGTGATATGATCCGGACATGCTATAAAAACATGCTCCATTACTGGTTCTACAGATAATGCTGTAGGGCCGATACCTGTTGTGTTTACAGGAACACTTCGATAGGTTAATATTTCAAGGCCCAGTTTTTCTGCTGCCCTGTTAAAAATATCCCTGCACTCTTCCCTTAATTTAATTTCTTTAGGAAAAAATATTACTCCTACGCCATACTTCCCAAATGCAGGTAAATGCACACCTAATTTTACACATTCATCAAAGAAGAATTCATGTGGTATCTGGATAAAAATACCTGCGCCGTCACCTGTATTGGTTTCGCAACCACAAGCTCCGCGATGTTCCATATTTTCCAAAATGGTTAATGCATCAGAAATGTGCTGGTGACTTTTGTTGCCTTTGATATTGGCGACAAATCCAATACCACATGCATCATGTTCAAACCGTGGATCGTATAAGCCTCCGCTTCCGTTGGCTGTAGCGGAAATAGGTTTTGCGTTAATAGGAGACGTTTTAGTAGTTCCAGTGTTATTCATCTATCGAAATTTATTTTTAAAAAATAGCAACTCATTTAACAATGAATTCATTTTGGCAGCAGCATCGTTTATCAGTTATACCAGGTACCCGTACAGGTTATCGTCCTTTTTAAGTTCTGTAAAGTTGATCTGATATTTATTCAAATTTTGTAACAGCACCTGGTAATCATCTTTAGATTTTAATTCAATGCCTACCAGGGCGGGACCTGTTTCTTTATTGTGTTTTTGCATATATTCAAAGCGGGTGATATCATCATTTTCGCCCAACACAAAATTTACGAATTCCTTTAGTGCACCCGGCCTTTGTGCAAACCTGATCAGAAAATAATGTTTTAATCCTTCGTATTGCAGTGAACGTTCTTTTATTTCCTGCATACGGTCAATATCATTATTTCCGCCGCTCAACACACATACTACATTTTTACCTTTTATCTGGTCTGCATAATCATCCAGAGCGGCAATAGACAGCACACCGGCAGGTTCTGCAACAATAGCATCTTCTCCATACAATTTTAAAATAGTGGTGCAAACTTTTCCTTCCGGCACCAAATGAATTTCACGCAATACCTCTTTACACATTGCAAAGGTAATATCACCGGGTGTTTTTACAGCAGCTCCGTCCACAAAACGATCAATACTATCCAGTATTACAGGTTTGCCGGCTTTAAAAGATTCATACATTGCCGGAGCTCCTTCAGGTTCAACGCCAATTAAAATGGTTTGTGCCGAATTGGTTTTAAAATAGCTTCCAACCCCGGCACTTAAGCCGCCGCCACCTACCGGCAAAAATAAATAATCTATCTGTGGCTGGTCTTCGAGTATTTCCAATCCCACTGTACCCTGGCCTTCAATAATTTTATAGTCATCAAATGGAGGAATAAAAGTCATCTCATTTTTAAGCGTATATTTTTTTGCAGCAACGGCACAATCATCAAAGGTATCACCCACCAGTTTAACCTCAATGCAATCTTCCCCAAACATTTTTGTTTGACTGATTTTTTGATTGGGCGTTACCACCGGCATAAATACCATTCCTTTTACCTGTAGTTTTTTGCAACTGTATGCAAAGCCTTGTGCATGGTTTCCGGCACTGGCACAAACTACCCCTTTTTGTAATTGCTGCGGCGGCAAACTACTCATCATATTATAAGCACCCCGTAATTTATAAGAACGCACCACCTGCAAATCTTCTCTTTTTAAAAAAATATTACATGCATATTTTTTAGAAAGGTTTGCATTAAAAGATAGTGGTGTTCTGGTAATAATACTTTTCAACCTTTCTGCAGCAACAGGGATATCCAATTTGCCTGCAGACCCACCCGATAAAAAAGGAGCTACCTTTTCCCGGTAGTTATTTAGGGTGGGTGCAAAATCCGCCTGCGTCCCATTGTGTTTGGACCCAAGCGAATTTGTAAGACTATTATCTTTTAACACTGTCTGCATTAATTCTATAACTTTTATTAAATTTTCTTCTTTAAAATAAAGGATTCCCTTCAATTACTTTTTTTAAGGAATGGAGGTTTAAGCCACCGTATTAATCGTCTTCATCTCCGTCATAGCTTGTCTTAATTCTGCACCAACTGATTCAATCGGATGGTAGCGGATGATTTCATTTACAGCAATGATCACTTTATTATCGACACCTGCCTCAACACCATCGTTAAAATTTTTACCGATAAGATTGGTATCAACCGTTTTCATAAAATCTGCCAGCAATGGTTTGCATGCATGATCAAATAAATAACAACCGTATTCAGCAGTATCAGAAATTACCCGGTTCATTTCGAATAATTTTTTACGTGCAATTGTATTGGCTATCAGTGGCGTTTCATGCAATGATTCATAGTAAGCAGATTCTTCTTTAATTCCTGATTCAACCATTGTTTCAAATGCCAGTTCAACACCAGCCCTAACAAATGCCACCAGTAATAATCCGTTATCAAAATATTCCTGCTCGGTAATTTTATAAACGGTGGGTGCTGTTTTTTCAAAAGCAGTTTCCCCGGTAGCAGCTCTCCAGGTCAACAAATTCTTATCGCCATTGGCCCAGTCTTCCATCATTGTTTTAGAAAATTCCCCGCTCATAATATCATCCTGGTGTTTCTGGAACAGCGGACGCATAATATCTTTCATTTGTTCCGAAATTTCAAACGCCTTAATTTTTGCAGGGTTTGACAACCTATCCATCATTGCGGTAATACCGCCTTGTTTCAACGCTTCGGTAACTACCTCCCAGCCATATTGAATTAATTTAGCGGCATAGGCTTTATCAACTCCTTTTTCTATCATTTTATCAAAACTGAGGATAGAACCTGTTTGCAGTAAACCACAAAGAATAGTTTGTTCGCCCATCAGGTCGCTTTTAACCTCGGCAACAAAGGATGATTTTAAAACTCCTGCCTTGTTTCCGCCTGTTGCAACCGCGTAGGCTTTTGCATAAGCCCAGCCTTTTTCTTCAGGATTATTTTCAGGATGTACCGCAATTAGTGTGGGAACACCAAAACCTCTTTTATATTCTTCCCTGACTTCTGTACCCGGACATTTGGGGGCTACCATTATCACGGTAATATCTTTGCGTATCTGCATACCTTCTTCTACAATATTAAAACCGTGAGAATAAGATAAAACAGCCCCTTTTTTCATCAATGGCATAATGGCTGTTACTACTGCAGTATGTTGTTTATCCGGTGTTAAATTTATTACCAGGTCAGCTGTTGGAATCAATGCTTCGTAAGTGCCTACGGAAAACCCATTTTCAGTGGCACTTTTCCAGGATTGCCTTTTTGCATCAATGGCTTCCTGCCTTAATGTGTATGAAATATCAAGCCCGCTATCCCGCATGTTTAAACCCTGGTTTAAACCCTGTGCTCCACAACCCACTATCACTATTTTTTTTCCTTTCAGTTCATTTACACCATCTGCAAATTCACTTTTGTCCATAAACTCACATACACCTAATTGATTCAATTTTTCTCTAAGCGATAATGTGTTAAAATAATTAGCCATTGATAGTTTGTTTTTTCTCCTGCCAGTCAGCAATGAGATTTGTTATGAATTGAGGTTTATTTTTTATTTGGGTAAATATCAAGTTTTCACTTAATACAGTAATTTGCTTTAAAGAGGTTCCCATTTTATTGGGCCAATCAGGCTACATACTAAACACTTCCTGCTGTTGGTTTAAAAATTCATTTTCTATAACTTCTTCACCAGGTTCTTTTTGCTCAAATTCTTTCAGTTTTTCATGAAAGCCATGGCTTTCCTTAATGATGGCAATTCTTGCGCTACGAACAAATTCTATCAAACCAAAAGGTTCTAGTTCTTTTATTAACCGGTCGGTTTCCTCTCTATGGCCCGTTGTTTCAAACACCGTAAAATCTTTGCGAATAGCTACTACCCTTGCACCACATTCCCTTAATAACCTTTCCACTTTTACTTTTTCTGCTACTTCATCTGTTGATACTTTGTACAATGCCATTTCCTGCCATACCACTTCATCATTGGTATTGAAATAAACCTTTAAAACTTCCACTTGTTTTTCAATCTGGCGACACACTTTTCTTACTACTTCTTCTGTTTCGTCTATCAAAATAGTGAAGCGGTGAATATTTTCAATTTCAGATGGCGATGTATTCATACTATCAATATTTATTTTTCGCCTGGAAAAAATAATAGCAATGCGGTTCAATAAACCAATCTGGTTTTCAGTGTAAACGGTGATTGTAAATTCCTGTTTCATATTTATCCTGTTGCGGTATTATCCGATGATAAAAAATTTATTTGATAGCAATTATTCTTAGTCTTTTATAATCGGCAAACCATTCGCCGTTTCTAAAATGCGTTGGTTGAAGTGTTTCCTGCACGTCAGTTAATATATTTTCGACCACAGCATTATCAATACCTTTTAAGAATGCACTGCCGAACATTTTAATCCAGTCTTTAATACTATTTTTAGTATCCTCCAATTTTGTTTCCCTGTTAAAATGTGCTGCATATGTTACCCTGAAACCCCTTTTTTCAAGCAGGCCTGTATATTCACTAACAGATGGAAAATACCACAACTGAATTGCTGCATTTTCAGAATAGCCATATTTTATCAAACTGTTTTGTAAGGCAGTTATAATCTTTGCTACGTTTTGCTTACCGCCAAATTCAAGTACCAAACGTCCGCTCTTTTTGAGATTGCGGTACATACAGTCAATTGCCATTTCCTTTTGTAATACCCAGTGCAGGACTGCATTTGAAAAGATGGCATTAAAGTGTTGATCAAAATAAAATTCACTGGCAGACTGCACCTTAAATTCCAGCTCAGGATATTGCGCTTTGGCTTTTGAAATCATTTCCACAGAAGTATCAATACCCACCACAGTAGCGCCTGCAGCCGAGATTACACTTGTAAGGTAACCGGTACCGCAGCCTATATCCAATATGCGTTCGCCTGCCTGCGGATTTAAAATATCCACCAGGTCTTCGCCATATCTGAAGACAAAAGAATGCTTGTCATCATAGAGATTAGCATTCCATTTGGTATGTATAGCAGGTATGTTCATTACTTATTTACAATTCTTTTAAGCGCCATGGCATACCCTAAATGCAAGCCTTCGTGCATGGTTAAAAATTTCACCGCGTCTTCAATACTGTTTAAGGGTATACCAAAACTTGTGGTATAGCTGGTATAATTATCTAACAGTCCATTTTCTATGTCGGTAATCAATTCCTCCAACAGGTGAGTGGATTGTTGTTTTAAAAATACCCACTCATTTTCATCAATAAAAGATGCAGGTTTGGTGCCTTTGGAATATTTTGAAATATATGCTTCGTCTATCTTTAAAGGAAGACCAGCCAATTTGTAGCAGAGTATTTGCTGGCTTACAATTACATGCCCAAAGTTCCAGATAATATTGTTGTTAAAGCCTTCCGGAATTTCATTTAACTTATCAATTGATAAGCTATCCATAAGTGCCAGAAACAGCGTTCTTGTGGCCTGAACGGTTTCAATACTTTTATCTTTTTCAATTACCATTTTACTTAATTGTATATGTTTAACTTAATCTTATTTCTGCAACACTGCAACCTTGCGGTACCATGGGAAACACATTGTTTTCCTTACCTACCATTACTTCCAGCAAGTAGGCTCCGTTGTGATCCAGCATTGTTTTTACTGCTGCCTGTAAATTCTCCCTTTCACTCACACGTTGACCTTCAATGCGATAACCCTTTGCTACCATTACATAATCCGGACTTTCAATATCAACAAAAGAATAGCGTTTATCGTGAAATAATTGTTGCCACTGCCGCACCATTCCCAAAAACTGGTTGTTCAAAATCATTATTTTTACATTAGTACCTGTTTGCATAATAGTGCCCAATTCCTGTATGGTCATTTGTACACCACCATCACCAATAACGGCTACAACTGTACGATGCGGCGCTCCAAATTTAGCACCGATGGCGGCAGGTAATGCAAAGCCCATTGTGCCGGCCCCGCCAGAAGTTATATTGCTTTTTGTTTCATTAAACTTTGCATAGCGGCAGGTAACCATCTGGTGCTGGCCCACGTCTGTAACAATGATGGCATCACCGTTGGTAAGTTCATTTAATATTTTAATTACTTCACCCATCGTTAGTTCACCCGAGGTGGGGTTTAGTTCATTCTTTATTACAACTTCAATTTCTTTTTGGGTAAATTCATTAAATCTTGCAAGCCATTCCTGGTGATTTTTTGCCTCAATTAACTTCGTCAGCATCGGCAATGTTTCTTTACAATCGCCCCATACAGGCACCGTTGATTTTACATTTTTATCTATTTCCGCTGGATCAATATCCAGGTGAATTACCTTAGCCTGTTTAGCGTATTTATCTAAACGTCCGGTAACCCTGTCATCAAAGCGCATTCCAACTGCTATCAATACATCGCATTCGTTTGTTAAAACATTGGGACCATAATTACCATGCATGCCGAGCATACCTACATTTTGCGGATGGTCTGTTGGCAGTGCGCTTAAACCAAGCAGGGTCCATGCTGCAGGTAATCCACCTTTTTCTATGAATGCTTTAAACTCTTTTTCGGCCTTACCTAATATAACACCCTGGCCAAAAAGCACAAACGGTTTTTTTGCTTCATTAATCAGTTTGGCAGCTTCTTCCACATACTCTTTTCTAACGATTGGTTTAGGCCGGTAACTGCGGATATGTGTGCACTTTGTGTAACCCTCAAAGTCAAATTTTTGCAACTGTGCATTTTTGGTAATATCAATCAATACCGGACCGGGCCTGCCAGTGGATGCAATATAAAAAGCTTTTGCTAACACCGAAGGAATTTCCGTGGCATCAGTTACCTGATAATTCCATTTAGTAACGGGCGTGGTAATATTTATTACATCAACTTCCTGAAATGCATCTGTGCCGAGTAAATGTGCATACACCTGGCCTGTAATGCAAACCAATGGTGTGCTATCAATCATAGCATCGGCCAACCCTGTTACCAGGTTAGTAGCTCCTGGACCGCTGGTAGCAAATACCACCCCGGTTTTTCCGGAAGCACGTGCATATCCTTGTCCGGCATGAATGCCCCCCTGCTCATGGCGAACCAGAATGTGTTTTAACTTATCATGATAATCATACAAGGCATCATAAATAGGCATGATGGCTCCGCCCGGATAACCAAAAATTGTTTCCACACCTTCGGCTACAAAAGCTTCCAGAACGGCTACACTACCCGAAATATTTTTAGTGGTTTTTATTTCAATCTTGTCCTTTACTAATTCAAGTATTTCTTCCATACGATGATTTTTTATCTTTGTTACCAGACCTTAAATACAATTAAGCCTTTGTTTTGTCTTATTCTATCCAGGCCTGTAAAACTTTATTTTAAATTTCTAAAAAATTCCAACATATCAGTTGATCTCACTTGTGTAAAACCCACCTGCCTCAACATCATTATCAACTGTCCACGGTGATATGTTGAATGATTAAAAACGTGAGCAAATACCTGATAAAAAGGCAAGGTCTCCAGCTCTTTGTTCCGAAGCCTGAAATTAAACTTCACCGGCAGATTATTTTCATTAAAGTCAAGTGCAAATTTCTTCAGCTTTTCGGAAGCTTGTATCCACATAACAATTAATTGTGCTCTGGTGCCTTTGTAAGTATCTGCCAGCCATTCTGTATTTTCAACCATATTCATTCGCTGAAGCCAGATATACTCTGCACTGATAATATGCAACACCGTAGTCTGTATACTACTAAAACTGCTAACTACTTCATGCTCCCATTGTTGGTCGCTGATTTGATGTAACCAATCACATACGATACCGTTTGCCCAACTATTATAATCCGCAAATTCTATTAAAAACGCTTTTGTCATATTCAAATATTTAGGCTTCATCTGTAACACAGCCTTGAGATGCATCTTTCACACACATCGCATATTTAAACAGCACCCCTTTTGTTTCTTTTAATGCCGGCTGTTTCCATTTGCTTCTGCGTACTTTTATCAGATCCTCACTTACTTTTAAAGTGATCTTTTTTGATGCAACATCAATCTCAATAATATCGTCTTCCTCTACCAATGCAATCAATCCACCATCAAATGCTTCTGGTGTTATATGGCCAACTACAAAGCCATGAGAACCTCCGCTAAACCGGCCATCGGTAATCAACGCTACATCTTTTCCCAATCCCGCACCCATAATAGCCGAGGTTGGTTTCAACATTTCAGGCATACCAGGCGCACCTTTAGGGCCTTCATTTCTTATTACTACCACATCGCCTTTTTTAACCCTGCCACTTGCAATACCTGCTACCAAATCTTTCTCTCCATTAAACACTCTTGCCGGCCCTTCAAAACGCTCGCCTTCTTTACCACTAATTTTTGCCACACTTCCTTTTTCTGCTAAATTGCCATACAATATCTGCAGGTGCCCCGTTTTTTTCAAAGGTTGCTCCAAAGGATAGATAATCTTTTGTGTTTCAAAATTCAAATCCGGCACACTAACTAAATTTTCTGCAATTGTTTTACCCGTTACCGTAAGGCAATCGCCGTGCAATAAACCTTTTTGCAACAAATATTTCATTACTGCAGGTACACCCCCATGCGCATGTAACTCCTGCATTAAATATTTTCCGCTTGGCTTAAAATCCGCCAGCACAGGGGTTTTATCGCTGATGCGTTGAAAATCATCCTGTGTTAAATTTACATCCACACTCTTCGCCATCGCAATTAAATGCAGCACTGCGTTGGTACTTCCCCCAAAAATCATCACAGTAACAATTGCATTTTCAAATGCATTTTTTGTCATGATATCTTTTGGCCGGATATTTTTTTCGAGTAAAATTTTTATCGCCTTGCCTGCGTCCAGACATTCCCGTTTCTTTTCTTCACTCAATGCAGGATTACTGGATGAATAAGGCAAACTCATACCGAGTGCTTCAATGGCGCTGGCCATGGTGTTGGCAGTGTACATACCACCACAGGCACCAGCGCCAGGGCAACTATGTTTAACCACTTCCTTAAAATCTTCCGGCGTAATGGTACCTGCCAGTTTTTGCCCCAATGCCTCGAAGGCTGAAATAATATTTAAATCCTGCCCTTTGTAGTGCCCCGGATCAATTGTACCGCCATACACCATAATCGAAGGGCGGTTTAGCCTTCCCATCGCCATAATAGAACCGGGCATATTCTTATCGCAGCCGGGCAATGCAATCAACCCGTCGTAATAAAATCCACCACAAACCGCTTCAATACTATCCGCAATCAAATCACGGCTTACCAGTGAATAACGCATGCCATCGGTTCCATTGCTGATGCCATCGCTGATGCCAATGGTATTAAAAATCAATCCCACCAAATCACTATCCCATACACCTTGTTTTACCAGTTTTGCCAAATCATTCAAATGCATGTTACAGGTATTGCCATCATAGCCCATACTGCAAACACCTATTTGTGCTTTCTTCAAATCATCTTCCGTTAAACCTATCCCGTATAACATGGCTTGCGCTGCGGGCTGTGTTTCATCCTGTGTGATGGTTTTACTGTATTTGTTTAATTCCATTTTTTATTTTTTCTGCAAAATTTATAACCGGTTTTGAAAACAAAAAACCCCGTCTCTTCTGGAGGCGGGGCTTTTTTATGATAAGTATTTTACTACATATTAAATCCTCCTCCATATGCTACAGGTATAATAATGACAATGACCGCAATAATAATTACTGCCTTATTTTTAATGCCATCTAATAAATTTGCTGTACACATAAACAGGTGTTGAACAACAAAGATACCCAAGCTTTTTATAATAACAAAGAACTATTGTAGTGGATTTAGAAAGAGAAAAAATAATTTTTAGATTGCTGTACTACTGAATACATCACTTTAAAAGCATACCTAAATTATTGTTGACTTTCTTAATTCTATATTTTCCGTATTCACCCTGCCGCTGATTCTTCCACCAATGTATTCACTAATGAGTTCACCAATGGTAGAAGTAAAATAGAAATTAACAGGATCAATATCTTTTGATACAAATAAACTTTCAATCGTCCATTCCACCGCATCCCGTACTAATTGCGCTTCTTCTTTCAAATTAAAATAATCAAGCATCATAGCAACAGATAAAATAGCACCCAAAGGATTGGCAATATCTTTACCGGCAGCTTTTGAATAGGACCCATGAATAGGTTCAAACAACGCATTGGAATTGCCAATAGATGCGGAAGGCAACAATCCAAGCGACCCGGTAATTACACTTGCTTCATCGCTTAAAATATCACCAAATAAATTATCCGTTAAGATTACATCAAACTGTTTGGGGTTCAATACAATTTGCATGGCGGCATTGTCTACAAATAAAAAATCAAGTCGTACATCTTTGTATTGCGGAGCAATTTCTTTTACCACTTTGCGCCACAGCCTGGATGTTTCCAGCACGTTTGCTTTATCTATCAGGGTTAATTTTTTTCTTCTTTTTTGTGCAGACTGAAAAGCCAGGTGCGCAATTCGTTCTACTTCTTCTTTGGTATAACTGCAATCATCCGATGCCCATGTCTGGTCTTCATTTGTTTTCTTTTCACCAAAATAAATACCTCCGGTTAATTCACGAAAAATTATAAAATCAACTCCTTCAATGTATTTACTTTTTAAAGGAGATAAATGATGCAATGATGGATAGGTTGTTACCGGGCGAATATTAGCAAACAATTGCAGTGATTTCCTAAGCTTCAGCAAACCCTGCTCTGGCCTCACTTTTGCAGTAGGGTCGTTATCATATTTCGGATGACCAATGGCGCCAAATAAAATAGCGTCGCTCGCTAAACAAACTTCAATGGTTACCTCCGGCAACGGGTCTCCGGTTTCATCAATAGCTGCAGCGCCTGCCAGGCAGTACGTATAATTGAAAGTATGATTAAAATGTTCAGCTACTGCATCCAACACTTTTACAGCTTGTTGTGTTACTTCCGGCCCCACGCCATCCCCGGTAATTACTGCAATCTTTTTTTTCATGCTTATTTCTAAAAGAAATATTGTGCTGGTGAATGATTATCAAAAACAATGAACACTCAAAACAGTTGTTATAAAAGAGTTCAATTAATTTATTACTAAGTGCCGGCTGATTAAAAAAATTAAACAGTCATGCCTTATATATTTATACTGCAAGTTCTTTCGTATGCGCTTTTGCCAATGATTCAAGGTCTTCTTTCATCACTTCTTTTTTACCATCTGCTATCAGTAAAAATTCCTGGTATAACACATCAATATCATTTCTGTCAAACTGGTATCCTAATTTTTGAAAACGATGGGCCAGCGCACTGCGTCCGCTTCTGGCCGTTAAAACAATCTTTGATTCTTCTGCTCCAACTTCCGAAGGGTTAATAATTTCGTACGTCAATGCATCTTTTAAAAATCCATCCTGGTGAATTCCGGATGAGTGAGAGAAAGCATTACTACCCACAATTGCTTTATTACATTGAACCGGCATACGCATGGTTTCTGCTACCAACTGACTTAATGGATTTAATTGTTTGGCATTAATATTTGTATAAAAACCCATGTCTTTGTGCTGTTTAATAATCATCACCACTTCTTCAAGCGAAGTGTTACCTGCTCTTTCGCCAAGGCCATTAATAGTACATTCAATTTGCCTTGCACCATTTATTATTCCAGCTATTGAGTTAGCAGTAGCCAGCCCAAGATCATTATGACAATGGCATGAAATAATTGCCTTATCGATATTAGGAACATTGTTAACGAGATAGGCTATTTTCTCTCCATACTGGTGTGGCAGGCAATAGCCAGTTGTATCCGGAATATTTACAACGGTAGCACCTGCCTTAATGACCGCTTCCACCACCCTTGCAAGATATTCGTTGCCGGTACGGCCTGCATCCTCCGCATAAAATTCCACATCATCTACAAAGTTTTTAGCCCATTTTACACATTGAATGGCTCTAAGTAAGATGTCTTCCCGGGTAGAGTTAAACTTTGCTTTTATATGCAAATCCGAAGTTCCGATGCCGGTATGAATTCTTGGACGAACTGCGTATTTTAGAGCTTCTGCAGCCACTTCTATATCTTTTTGCACGGCACGTGTAAGACCACAGACCGATGCATTTTTTATGATCTTTGATATTTCATTGACAGAAGTAAAATCTCCGGGAGAAGAAATAGGAAACCCCGCTTCGATAATATCAACACCCAATTCTTCCAGTTTTAATGCCAACTCAACTTTTTCTTTGGTATTAAGTTTACAGCCTGGCACCTGCTCACCGTCGCGAAGCGTTGTATCGAATATGTGTATCTTATTATCGGTCATAGAAATAGGTTGTTTAATGCGATCGGGTTTAATTATTTTTGTATCAGGGACTGGAGTTAAATAATTATTAGCCTCCAATAACGAATATAACAAAACAAAGTGGGGAAATTTTTACATAATATTGTCTTTTTTACGCTTCATAAAACACGCTTTATCAATTCAAATGCTTAACCAGTAAGCGTTTTAAAGAAATTAAATTACGATGCCCAACAGGAGTACAGATACTTTATTTCAATTAATTAAATCACTTGAAAAAAGTGAAAAGCGGAATTTCAAGCTGTATGCTAACCGCAATTCATCCGGGGAAGAATTAAAAATAGTACAATTGTTTGATGCCCTTGATAAAATGGAGGACTATGATGAAGCCTTGTTATTAAGAAAAAATGATACGATTAAAAAACAACAATTAAGCAACCTGAAGGCGCATTTATACAAACAGATATTGAGCAGTCTGCGGTTGATTAACGATGAAACCAATATTGATATTCAACTGAACGAACAGATGGATTATGCCCGTATTTTATACAATAAGGGTCTTTACCTGCAAAGCCTGAAAGTATTGGATAAAGCCAAAGACCTGGCAAAAGCCAATAACCAGTTTACCTATCTTGAGCAGATATTGTTTTTTGAAAAAAGTATTGAATCATTGTACATCACCCGAAGTATTCAAAACAGGGCTGAACAATTGAGCAAAGAAAGTGTGGTTGTAAATAACAGTTTAACACTTACTTCTGAACTATCAAACCTGTCGCTCCAGTTGTACAGTTTGTATATACAAAATGGTCACAGCCGCAATGAAAAAGACGATGCTGCCGTGCAAAATTTTTTTGTAGATAATCTTGGCGATAAGACCTCGCAATGCAGGTATTTTTACGAAAAATTATACCTCTACCAAAGTTATTGCTGGAATGCTTTTATCCGCCAGGACTTTTTGCAGTATTACCGCTACACTCAAAAGTGGGTAACCCTTTTTGAGAAAGAGCCTTATATGATCTCCATAGAAACAGGACATTATATAAAAGGCATGCATAACCTGATGGGGAGCCACTTTGACCTCGCCAATCATAAAAAATTACAGGTAACACTGGAACAATTTGCCGTTTTTTGTAATAGTGAAATAGTGCTGAAAAATGTAAATAACCGCATACTGTGCTTTGTGTACCTCACTATTTCTACCCTTAACAAACATTTTTTAGAAGGAAGTTTTACAGAAGGTTTACAATTAGTTCCTGAAATTGAAGCTAAAATTAAAGAGTATGAAATATACATGGACAGGCACCGCATTCTGGTATTTGATTATAAAATTGCCTGCCTGTATTTTGGCAGTAGTGATTACGAAAAAGCCATTGATTATTTAAATAAGATCATCAACTGGAAGGTTGACCTGCGCACTGACCTGCAATGTTACAGCCGTTTACTGCACCTGATTGCTCACTATGAATTGGGCAATGATGAAATTCTGGATTCGCTGATAAAATCTGTTTACCGCTTTATGGCGAAGATGCAAAACCTTAGTGTAGTGGAGGAGGAAATCTTTAAATTTATTCGAAAATCTTTTCAGTTGTCGGTAAAAACCATTAAGCCTGAATTAGAAAAATTACTGGTGAAATTAAAAAAATTACAAGATAACCGATTTGAAACCAGGGCCTTTATTTACCTGGATATAATTTCATGGCTGGAAAGTAAACTGGAAAATATTCCTGTACAAGATGTATTAAAGCGGAAGTTTGCCGGCAAACGAATTAACTGATTTTATAGAAAATAATTTACAGCCAGTGCATATCCCTTTAATCCAAGGCCGCTGATGACTCCTTTTGCCTTGGCAGAAATATGGGATAATTTTCTAAATTCCTCCCGGCCAAATATATTGGAAATATGAACTTCTATCACCGGTGTTGTAATGGATGCAATGGCATCTCCCAAAGCAACAGAAGTATGTGTGTAACCACCAGGGTTAAAAATAATGCCATCAAACGTAAAGCCAATACGTTGTATTTCGTTAATCAGCTCTCCTTCCACATTGCTTTGAAAATAATGAAATGCTATCAACGGAAAGGTAGTTTTCAATTCGTCAAAATACTTTTCAAAAGTCTGGTTACCATAAATGGCAGGCTCTCTTGTACCTAACAGGTTTAAATTAGGACCGTTGATAATGGCGATGTTCATGACGTTGATTTTAAGCCTATACTTAGACGAATTTTAATACGCGAATTACACGAATTAAAACATTTAATGAATTGACTAAAGGAACCGAAAAATACGCTGCAGGGATTTTATCAATTAAGAATTAATTTTTAATGATCGAATCAATAAACTCATCAAACAAATACCTGCTGTCGTGCGGCCCTGGAGTAGCTTCCGGATGATATTGCACTGAAAAAGCCGGTTTATTTTTCATGCGAATGCCTTCAATAGAATTATCATTCAGGTTAAGATGCGTAATTTCTACCTTTTCCGAAGCTCTTACTGCATCAGGGTTTACACCAAAGCCATGGTTCTGTGTAGTGATTTCACTTTTACCACTGATGATATTTTTTACCGGGTGATTCAATCCTCTATGTCCGTGATGCATTTTAAAAGTGGGTATATCATTGGCCAATGCCAGCAATTGGTGCCCAAGACAAATACCAAACAATGGTTTATCCAGTGCCAATATCTGTTTAATTGTTTTAACCGCATAATCCATCGGAGCAGGATCTCCGGGGCCGTTGCTGATAAAATAACCGTGAGGCTTAAACGATTCAAGTTCTTCAAAGCTGGCTTTAGCATTGTGTACTTTTACATACGCTCCTCTTTCAACCAGGCAATTCAGGATATTTTTTTTGATACCATAATCCAAAACAGCTACTCTAATTTTACTATCGGGGTCACCCGCAAAATACGGTTCTTTTGTAGAAACAACCGAAGCAAGTTCCAGCCCGTCCATAGATGGTACTTTATCTAACTCAGCCTGCAATATTGCAAGGTCGGTTATATCAGAAGAAATGATACAGTTCATAGCGCCCTGTACACGCACATGTGCTACCAACGCCCTGGTATCTACATCATCAATGGCAACAATTTGTTGTTGTTCAAAGTATTGTTGTAAAGATTCGTCTGCCATAAACCGGGAATATTTTTCTTCCAGGTTTCTGCCGATGATCCCTTTTACTTTTACTCCATCACTCTCCACATCCGTATTCTTTATACCATAGTTGCCCACATGAACATTGTTCATGATCAATACCTGGCCGTAATAACTTGGATCTGTAAAAACTTCCTGGTAACCCGTCATGCCCGTATTAAAACAAATTTCTCCTGTGGTAGTTCCTATTTTACCAAAGGCCTTACCGTAAAAAACGGTTCCATCTTTCAATAATAAAATAGCTGATTTTTTATCTGTTGTTGCTCCCATTATTTTTCTAAAGTTTTGCAAAGAAAAGGATTCGCTGAATAATTTTATAATTAATTTTTACACAGTTTAATTTATTGATCTATTTAATTATTTGAAACAAACATTCCCGCAACCTCATAAAAAAACTCCGATAAAAATATCGGAGCTATATATAATTTCTATAGAATCATTTACGCTTCAGGAGTTGGTTTGTCTTCCGTGGCTTCTTCCTTAACTTCAACCGCTTCATCCACTGCGGAAGTATCGGCAGTTATCTTTTTGGCACCACCACCGCTGCGCCTTGTTTTTTTAGCTGGTTCTGCTGCAGCAATTTTTGAAATACTGTTACCATAAATTTCATTGAAATCTACCAGTTCAATCATCGCTACTTCAGCGTTGTCTCCTGTTCTTGTACCTAATTTAATGATACGGGTATAACCGCCTGGCCGACTTGCTATTTTAGGAGCTACCACTGTAAACAATTCTTTTACAGCAGCCTTATCGTTCAGGTAACTAAACACAATGCGGTGATTGTGCATAATTATTTCTTTAGTGGCTGTATGTTTTGTTTTGGTAATCAGTGGCTCAATATAGGTACGCAAAGCCTTTGCTTTTGCTAAGGTAGTAGTGATTCTTTTAAAAGTAATCAACTGGCAACCAAGGTTCATCAGCAAAGCTTTTCTATGAGAAGCTGTTCTGCTTAAATTGTTATTCTTATCTCCGTGACGCATGACGTGTGTGTTTTAAATTAGGTTATACCGTGTCAGGATTTATAACCTGGTGTTAATAATTACTTAATTGTATAATTAGAAAATTTGAAAATGAAATGCCGGCGCAATTGAGCCATCCTCACATTTTCAAATTAATTTATTCATCATCCAGTTTTAGTTTGCTTAAATCCATTCCAAAACCCAAACCTCTTTCAATCAGTACCTGTTCAATTTCGCTCAAAGATTTTTGTCCAAAATTTCTGAATTTCATCAGGTCCTCCTGCTCGTACTGAACCAGTTCACTCAATGAATTAATCTTAGCAGCTTTCAAACAATTAAAGGCTCTTACAGAAAGATCCAGATCTTCCAAAGGTGTTTTCAATACTTTGCGTAGTTGTAAAGTTTGCTCGTCCACCAGGTCTTCCTTCTTATCTTCTTTGGTATCAAAAGTGATATTTTCATCAGTAATGATCATCAAATGCTGAATCAAAATACGACTTGCCTGTTTAACAGCTTCTTCAGGATGGATAGTACCATCGGTAACCACTTCCATGATCAGTTTTTCAAAATCCGTGCGTTGTTCAACACGGGTATTTTCGATGGTATATTTTACGTTTTTGATAGGAGTATAAATCGCATCTACGGCAATATATCCGAAATGAGTGCTCTTATCCTGGTTGTCTTCTGCAGGAACATAACCACGGCCTTTACCAATAGTGATTTCGATATCCAGTTTGGCGCTGCTATCCATTACACAAAGCAACAGTTCAGGATTCATTACTTCAAAAGACAACGAAGCTTCACCTATATTACCTGCAGTAAGCTCTGTTTTATTTTTGATAGAAAGCGTGATTTTCTCACTGCTAACTTCATGTTCAACTTTCTTTTTAAAACGTACCTGCTTGAGGTTAAGGATTATTTCCGTAACGTCTTCAGTAATACCTTTAATGGTTGCAAACTCATGATCAGCACCAACTATGTTGATACCAATAATTGCATAACCTTCCAGAGAGTTTAATAAAACCCTGCGAAGAGCGTTACCAATAGTTACACCATAACCAGGTTCAAGCGGACGAAATTCAAATTGTGCTTCGAAGTCATTTGCTTTTTGCAGAACAATTTTATCGGGCTTAACAAAATTTAAAATGGCCATTTGTATTTTGTTGTTTAAATGTTTAAAATTTATGCGATAGAGAAAAAAGTTAAAATTTAAAAATAAAAACTATTTGTTTCTGATTTTTGAATTTCTACTTCTATCTTATTACTTACTATACAATTCCACAATCAATTGTTCCTTAATATTCTCAGGAACGCTTTCTCTTTCAGGATAAGCAATAAAAGTACCTTTTAATTCTGTTTCGTTAAAGTCGATCCAGCTAAATTTAGTATTTTTTCCACGAACGTTACCAGTGATAGAAGTATTAACTGCACTCTTATTTTTTAAACCAACGGTTTCGCCTGGTTTCATTGAATAAGAAGGTACGTTTAATACATCACCGTTAACTGTGATGTGTTTGTGACTTACCAACTGGCGTGCAGCCTGGCGGCTTGGAGCTATGCCCATACGAAAAACAACATTATCCAAACGGGCTTCCAGTAATTTAATCAGGTTCTCGCCTGTTACACCTTTACGCCTTGCAGCTTCATCAAATGTTTTGCGAAACTGTTTTTCAAGCAAACCATACGTGTATTTTGCTTTTTGTTTTTCACGCAACTGCAAAGCATATTCGCCTAAAGTTTTGCGTTTACGGGTTGCACCGTGCATCCCGGGAGGGTTACTGTTTTTAGTTAACCATTTTCCGTTTCCGGTAATAGGCTCTCCGAAAATTCTGGAGATCTTTGTTTTGGGGCCAGTGTACCTTGCCATAATTATAAGTGTGATTTTTTAGTGACGATGCAACATTAAAAAATCGTAAAATGAATGTTGAATCCGGTTATAAAATATGTTCGAATGTCTGATGGTTGATTTTTGATGACCGGTGTTATATACAGTATCAGTAAATCCAACATCCGGCATGTGTTATACTCTTCTTTTCTTTGGAGGACGACAACCGTTGTGTGGCAAAGGAGTTACATCTTTAATCATATTAATCTCAATACCTGATTGTGATAATGACCGGATGGCACCTTCACGGCCGGAACCGGGCCCTTTTACAAATACATCTACACGTTTTAAACCTGCATCCATCGCTACTTTAGCTGCATCGGCTCCAGCCATCTGGGCTGCATAAGGGGTATTTTTTTTGCTTCCTTTAAAACCCATTTTACCAGCACTTGACCAAGAAATAACCTGTCCGTTTTTGTTGGTTAAACTAATAATGATATTATTAAAACTTGCAACAATGTGCGCATCTCCATAACTATCTACTTTTACAACTCTTTTTTTTGCGGCTGCTTTTGTGCTTTGCTGCTTTTGTGCTTTTGCCATAATACTTTAAATAGGTAATCTTTTTAAAAATAAATTCCTGTTTTACCAGAACCGAACCAACCCTCCTGCAGACTTAAAGCTATCCGGCGTTTGTTCAATTGTATGTAAGTCTATAAAAACGTATACCAGGTAGTACTACCTGGTATCTGTTAATTATTTTTTAGCTACTTTCTTTTTGCCGGCAACTGTTTTCCGTTTTCCTTTACGGGTACGGCTATTGGTACGGGTACGCTGACCACGTAAGGGCAATCCTTTACGATGACGCAAACCACGGTAGCAGGCAATATCAAGCAAACGCTTAATGTTCATCTGTACTTCGCTGCGTAAAGCGCCTTCCGTTTTAAACTCTGCGTTAATTACATTACGTATGGCAGTTTGTTCATCATCATTCCACTCATTTACTTTTTTATCGTAGCTTATTGAAGCTTTGTCTAAAATATATTGAGCAGTAGAACGACCAATACCAAAGATGTAGGTAAGTCCGATTTCGCCTCTTTTGTTTTTTGGTAAATCTATACCGGCAATACGAGCCATAATTCTATTAATTTGTGAGTGTGTTGATTAGTTTGTTTTATCCCTGTCTTTGTTTAAAACGTGGATTCTTTTTATTGATCACAAATAGTACCCCTTTTCTCCGTACGATTTTGCAATCAACACTTCTCTTTTTAATGGAAGCTTTAACCTTCATCTTGTTAATTTTTATTTATTAATGCCTGTTATTTATACCTGAAAATTATTCTTCCCCTTGTTAAATCATACGGGCTCATTTCCACGCCCACCTTATCTCCCGGTAAAATCCTGATGTAGTGCATCCGCATTTTACCTGAGATTGTAGCTAATATCTCGTGTCCGTTTTCCAGCTTAACTTTGAACATAGCATTGCTAAGCGCTTCTAAAATTGTACCATCTTGTTTAATGAGTGCTTGCTTTGCCATATATTTTGGGAGCGCAAAGATAAGAGGATTATTTTAATTATTATTAAAATAATCAGATATTTACCTTTTTAAAACTAATATTTCACACATGAAAAAGTTCATTTTTGCTTTATTGGCTGTTTGCAGCATAATTTCATCCTGTAAGAAAAACAGTACGTCACCGGTAACGGAGAGTAGTAAATATATGAATTTTGCCGCAAACAGCAGCTGGAATTATGAAGTACTCAATAACCTAACGTCTCTAACAACCAGTTATACCCTTACTTCTACCAGCAGGGACAGCACAATCAATGGTAAAACCTATCATGTTTTTAGCAACAGCAGCGGCAGTGCAAATGAATATTATTTTCTTTCCGGCAGTGATTATTACAATTTCCAAACCCTTCCTGCAACATTAAGCAGCAACGCCATTGAAAATATTTATTTAAAAGACAATGCTGCTGTAAATACATCCTGGAGCCAGAGTTACGCAGTAATGGCAACTGGTTTTCCGTTAACAATCACCATTGTAAATACCATTACACAAAAAGGAATTAGTAAAACAGTAAATGCTATAGTTTATACTGATGTGGTGCATGTTACTTCATCCCTTTCTGTATCGGTGTTAGGGGTTCCTCTGCCCGCAGGTGCTGTTACCAGCGATGTACAAAGTTTTTATGCAAAAAAATACGGATTGATTCAGTCCAGCAATAAGATAAATATAAATTACAGCGGCATAGTAAGTGATACTGATCAGCAAACTATTCTAAAGTCATCTGACCTTAGGTAATCTCTCTGTTTTAGGATATTAAAAAACCTGGTTAACAACCAGGTTTTTTAACTGCAATTAATTATTTTACTCAAATGCCTTATCATTCAAATGCACTTTTGTCATTTCGAAATAATGATTTTGTAATTGGTGAACACTTAATGGTTGTATAATATGCCTTCGCTCATCCCGGTACCATATTCCCAATGGTGAGAAATTCCCTTTAGAGTGGATCAATATTCTAAAAGCGCCTTTCAGGTATTTTACAGTACCATCTTCATTTTCCTGCCGGGTAAATTTAAGTCTGGTTAGTTGTTCATCATCAAGCGGTATGGGTTTCAATTGACTGGTCTCAAACCAAAACTCCTGCGTACCGGTATCTACACAAACCTGTTTTTCATCCCCGTTCAGGTTAGTTACTTCACCCTGTAAAGTATCCCCGTCGTTATCGGCCATTAAATAATCGCCTATTTTAATGTCTTGAAATTTAATCATGGCAAATTGTTTTTTTATTTAAAAACAATTTAGCACTTTTTGGAAATTAAAACACATCTCTTGGCAAATAAAACTTCCATTGAAATTTTTATCACCCCTTAAACGAACCCTTCCCTTATTTCATAACAGCAGCTGCAACTTGCGTGGTACTTGAGTATATCCCCGCCCGGGTGTATAAATAAATTGCAAAAATTAAAATGGTTGTCTATGAATTTATATTCCTTAAAATCATACAGCATCATTCTGCCCAGCTCATTACGTATCCTTCATTTTCAATTTCAAGGGCAGTGGTGGTTAATTGCAAAGGATGAAAAGTATCTATCATTACAGCCAGCTCATTGGTTTGTTTGGCACCAATACTTTTTTGTACTGCGCCGGGATGCGGCCCATGAGGAATGCCGCCGGGATGCAGGTTAATCATTCCACGGGTAACATGTTTGCGGCTCATAAAATCGCCATCCACATAGTACAGCACTTCATCACTGTCGATATTGCTATGATTATAGGGTGCAGGAATTGAATCCGGATGATAATCAAACAACCGCGGCACAAAAGAACATACTACAAAATTATGCGCCTCAAAAGTCTGGTGCACAGGAGGAGGCTGGTGCACCCTGCCCGTGATGGGTTCAAAATCGTGAATGGAAAAAGCATAAGGGTAACAACATCCATCCCAACCAACCACATCAAAAGGATGATGCAGATAGTGTATACCATAAAGCATTCCTTTCTTTTTTGTTTTAATCAGGAAGTCGCCTGTTTCATCATGCGTTTGTAAATTTTTTGGAACACGGATATCCCTTTCGCAATAGGGCGAATGCTCCAGCAATTGTCCATAGGGACTCAGGTATTTTTTAGGATACCGGATAGGGCTAAACGATTCTACAATCAGCAGGCGGTTATTTGTTTCTGAAAAATGTATCTGGTAAATAGTACCCCTGGGTATTACCAAATAATCACCATAGCCAAAATTAATTTCGCCATACATGGTTTGTAAAACACCACTGCCTTCATGTATAAAAATCAGTTCGTCAGCATCGGCATTTTTATAAAAATAACTCCCCATGTTTAGTTGCGGCGCAGCCAAAATGATGTGGCAATCATTGTTCACCAGCACTGGCTTACGGCTATGCAGGAAATCTTTTTCGGGTGGTATTTTAAACCCTTCAAGGCTGCGGTGTTGCAGCATTTTTTCTTCTGCAATTTCAGGTTGCACATTTACAGGCTTATCTGTGCGGATAATTTGTGTGGGCGGATGATTATGGTACAACAATGAATAATCATTGCTGAAACCTTCCGTTGAAAATAACTGTTCGGCATATAAGCTACCATCCGGTTTGCGGAACTGTGTGTGACGTTTGTGAGGAATCTTGCCTAAAGTATGATAATGTGGCATCGTTTTAATTAATTTATAATGGATGATTAAGACTGTAACGACTGCCGGCGAATGATCAACGCTCTGTTGTTACAGGGTATCAGCGGATTGGTATAAAAATGGCTTGCCTTATTTTGTATTGTGCAATCTTAATATCAAATTTACATCTTTAAAATCATTTAATTTGACAAGAATAGGACTTATATCAGACACGCACAATTACCTGGATGAAACTGTGGCGGAGCATTTTAAAACCTGTGATGAAATATGGCATGCCGGCGACTTTGGAACTTCTTCAATTGCAGATCAGTTAAAAGCATTTAAGCCATTGAGAGCCGTTTATGGTAACATTGATGGCAATGATATCAGAATCATTTATCCGGAGCAATTGGTTTTTATGTGTGAAGAGGTAAAAGTAATGATAAGGCATATTGGTGGTTATCCGCCGGGGTACAATCCGGAGACAAAAAAAGAGTTACTGATTCACCAGCCGCAGTTATTCATCAGCGGTCATTCGCATATTTTAAAAGTAATGTACGATGACAAAATAAACTGTTTGCACATGAACCCTGGTGCCGCAGGCAAACAAGGCTGGCATAAAGTAAGAACGCTGATACGTTTTACCATTGATGGCAAAGAGATGAAAGAATGCGAAGTGATTGAACTGCTTAAATAATTATGAGTTATGAATTATAAGTTAAGAGTGGTAAGTAATTATTAATAAAATTAAAACAGGCTGCTGTATCACCACCACCTAAGCTCAATTGTTGTACAAAGGCAAAATTAGTTTCACCATTACATTAAATGATCTTAACATTATTTACCTGCAAAAAAAAGAATTGATTTTTTATAATGACAGGCACTTATAAAAAATACTGCAACCGATGGCACGGGAAATAAGAATACTTCTATCTTTTTCATAAATAATTACCTAAAGAAAATAGCAGGTTTTATTGCCTGCTAAAAAATTGTTACCGACCTGTTTTTCAAGCCCCTAATTTTGCAAACCAACCATTTAAAAATGAAAAATATTTTTATCGTATTTATTACCGTGTGCATTTGTTGTATGGCCTGTAACAATGCGGCTACTAATGCGGATAAGGCATCAATGCCCGCAGAGGAACAACAGTTAAGAAATGCCATCAGTCAATACCCTGATTCAATGTTGCTAACGGAAAACCTGATACAATATTTTAGAGACAGCAGTAATTTTAAACAGGCCATTGCAGAAACAGAAAAAGCTATCCAAAAAGATTCAATCAACGCAAGACTTTGGGATATAAAAGGGCAATTGCATTTTGAAAATTCGGATACAATCAATGCGATTAAAGATTTTAAAAAAGCATTCACCATTGATGCGCAGCCCAAATACATAATCTCCCTGGGAGCACTTTATGCACAAACAAAGAACATATCAGCCCTTGCAATGGCGGATGCGCTTTTGCACAATCCCAATGCCAAAGCAGAAAAACAAGCCTTGTTCATTGAGGGGCTTTATTATTCCTACAGCTCAGAGTACGAAAAAGCAATTCCATTTTTTGACACCTGTCTGACAATTGATTATACTTACACCGATGCTTATAAAGAAAAAGCCAAATGCCTTTATCATCTTGCCAAATATAAAGAAGCCATTCAATCGCTGAATAAAGCGGTGGCACTGCAAAGCTCCTTTGAAGAGGGCTATTACTGGCTTGGAAGATGTTATGAAAAGTTAAACCAGCCGCAGGAAGCAATTATGAATTATAAAGCAGCAGTGCTGATTGACCCTGAATATTCGGAAGCGAAAAAGGCGTTGGCAAGGGTGAAATAATTAATAATTAATAATAAATAATGAAGCCCCGAAATTTAGTAAATCCTTTTTAAAGTATTTATACGTTTTGTTAACTGTCAAGTGTGTGTTTAATTTAATTTCGATGCCCTTAACTTTGCTATACAATAACATCAAACATCAAAAATCAAACATCAAACATCAAACACCTAACACATAACATCACAAATATGGCTCTTATTGCTCCTTCCCTTCTTGCTGCAGATTTTTTACAGTTACAAAATGCATGTGATATGCTGAATGAAAGCCAGGCAGACTGGTTTCACCTGGACATAATGGACGGGCGCTTTGTGCCCAACATCAGTTACGGCCCCATGCTGGTAAATTTTTTTAGAAAGACAACGAAAAAAATATGCGATGTGCATTTAATGATTGAAGAACCGGAACGCTATGCCCAGGCTTTTAAAGAGGCCGGCGCTGATATTTTAACGGTACATTATGAGGCCTGTACCCATTTACACCGCAACATTCAGCAAATAAAAAGCATGGGCATGAAAGCGGGTGTGGCATTGAATCCGCATACTCCGGTTGAATTGTTAAAAGACATTTTGCAGGATATTGATATCGTGTTGCTGATGAGTGTAAACCCTGGTTTTGGCGGACAGTCTTTTATTCCGCATACTATCAATAAAATTAAAAGAATGCGGGAAATGATTGATGAACAATTACTGAATGTTACCATTGAAATTGATGGCGGGGTAACATTGGAAAATGCAAAGCTTATTATTGATGCAGGTGCAGATGTGCTGGTAGCAGGCAGCACTGTTTTTAAAGCTGCTGATCCTGTTGCAACCATTGCAGCATTAAAAGCTATTTAAGTGAATCTGCAATCTGTAACAAAACATCAGCGGATTGATGAACCCAATTGGGCTCGTTCCGGTTCCATTTGTATTTCTTTTCAATAACATTTTCCAGCATTTGCTGGCCTTGTATGGCCTGCTCTTTATTGTAAAAACAATCAATCCATTTTTGGCCCATCTTATCTTTATTGGTAATTGATATGCCTCCTTTGTACCATTTAAAACAAGTAGGTAGTCCGTAAAAAGAAATACGGGTTGCCCTGCGATCGGCATTATCCTGTAAAAATTTATTGTAAAAAAGAACACATTGAATAATGCGGCTTTTTAATTCGCCGGTTGTTTCCGAATGTGCAGACTTTATTCTCCATTTATTATTAGCCGGATAAAAAGGATCATCCAAAAGAGTTATATGCTTTTTACCATCCGCTACATATTTTACCGGCTTTTCTTTTCCCGTTTTTAACAGCAGGCTTTTAACACCAATACCATTTAACCCAATATTTTTTTGGATACCATCATCAAAAATAAGGTGAATCAGTTTTGTTTTTTCGTCCAAAGTCCATTTACCCATCTTCAAATTATCACGGGGATTTTGAACCATTAAACCATTTTCAAAAAAACAATAACTATGAAAAGGAATTTCCAGATCAGCGTTACTACCACTGATATAATTTAATATGCCATCATCCACATCTTCTTTATTTTCCCAGTTTTGGCAAAGTAACTGTGGTAAACTGTTGCCTGCAGACAAATTTACCAGCGTGTTGGAACCGCTGTCAATTACTGCCACTTTTGATCCTTTTTTATTATTGCTATTATTACATCCACAAAAAATATGCAGCAATAAAAATGCAATAAGTGTTATATTCTTCAAATTCTTTTTTTCAAAAATACTCAGAAGCAATCAAATTTTTACCAGCATCTTTATTAAAACATAAAATATTTATCTTCACGCAATGAGAGTACTTACCTCCCTGGTATTAGCCCTGTTTTTTTTAACTGCATCAGCCCAAAAAAAAATTGCTTTTGTAAGCGGCCAGGTAATTGACGAAAATGAAAACCCGTTGGCAAAAGTATCGGTAGTGGTGTTGGGTAAAACCACCGGTATTGTTACAAACGACAGTGGTTTCTTTCGCATAAAAGTTACCGCGGCAAAATCAATCGCCCTTGTTTTTTCAAATATCGGTTACGCAGAAAAACAGAAAAATTTTTATTTAAGCGATAATGAAGAAGAACGGATTACCGTTCGTTTACAAAGAGACGGCAAGACATTGATGACTGTTGTAGTAACCAACGACCGGGAACGAAAAGAGCTGGGATTAACTAAAATAAATCCTAAAAACGCCATTGTGTTGCCCAGCACTACCGGCGGTATAGAGGGATTGATAAAGATACTGGTGGGTAGCAATAACGAACTTACTTCACAATACAATGTACGGGGCGGTAATTATGATGAGAACCTGATCTACCTCAATGACTTTGAAATTTTTCGTCCTTACCTGGTACGCAGCGGCCAGCAGGAAGGGCTTAGTTTTATTAACCCCGAACTGGCAAGGAATGTTAATTTTTACAATGGCGGTTTTCAGGCAAAGTATGGCGATAAAATAAGTAGTGTGCTGGATATTCAATATAAAAAACCAAAAACTTTTGGAGGCTCTGCATATATCAGTTTGCTTGAACAAGGCATGCATCTGGAAGGCTCAGCCAAAAAAGAAAAACTAACTTACCTGGTGGGTGTTCGTAATAAAAGCAATCGCAATTTATTAAGCAGTCAGCAAACGCAGGGTTCCTATATTCCATCTTCCACCGATATACAAGGATACCTTACTTATAAGCTCAATGAAAAATGGCAGCTGGAAATACTGGGAAATTTTTCTGCCACAAAATTTACATTGATACCACAATCGGCTCAAAAAACAACCTCGGTTTTCTCGCCGCTTTTTACTGCCAATCTTGGGCTGGATATATTTTTTAATGGCCAGGAAAAAGATGGTTACAATACAAGCCTCATTGGCTTAACGGCAGTACATCAACCCAATAAAAAAGTACAGATAAAATGGATGCTGAGCCATTTTGAAAATAAAGAAAATGAAAATTTTGATATCGGCAGTACTTACTTATTTGGTGACCGCAACTTTGATAATACCAGCAGTACCTACGGACAAATTGTTAATCCGCTGGGTGCCGGTTTTTATCAGAATTATGGCCGCAATAAGTTAGATATTTCGGTATGGAATGCTGGTATAAAAGGAAGCATTGACAAGGGTAAACATTTTATACAATTTGGCAACAGCATTGAACAAACAAAGATTACAGACAAATTATTTGAATGGGACTATCAGGACAGTGCTGGTTATTCCTTACCTGTTACTAACAATAACCTCAGTTCTTTTTTAAATTCTTCTGCTAACCTAACCATACAAAAATACAGTGGCTATGTGCAGGACAATATTAATTTTATAAATAGCAAAAGAGATATTTCGCTCCAGGGGGGAGTGCGATATAATTACAATTCGCTCAATAAAGAATTATTAATCAGCCCACGTGCGCAGGTCAGTGTTAAACCCAGCTGGAAAAAAGATATGGTGTTTAAACTGGCTGCCGGCATTTACGATCAGCCACCCTTTTACAGGGAATTAAGAAGGTATGATGGCAGTTTAAATAAAGGTATAAAATCTCAAAAAAGTTACCAGGTAGTGGCAGGTATGGATTACAATTTCATATCAGGCGAACGACCATTCCGCATCACTGCAGAAGCTTACTATAAAAATTTACAGGATGTAATTCCTTATGATATTGATAATGTCCGTATCCGCTACTCAGGTGAAAATAATGCTAAAGCTTATGCTTACGGAGTGGAAACCCGGTTGTATGGCGAGCTGGTAAAAGATGCAGAAAGCTGGCTGAGCATTGGGCTGATGCGGAGCAAAGAAAACATCGTAGGCGATCATTATTACAAATATTTAAATGCCGCCGGAGAACCCATCACTTCAAAAACACATGATCGGATACCGGTGGATAGCATACGCCAGGATGTAGGCTGGGTAAGGCGTCCAACAGACCGGTTGATCACCGTAGGATTATTTTTACAGGACTATTTATCTACCAACAAAAATTTCAAAGTGCATCTGAATATGATCTATGGCAGCAACATGCCGTACAATATTCCCAACAGTACAAGGTATAGAAATGCCCTTATCATTGATCCGTATTTAAGGGTTGATATTGGCTTTAGCGCCCTCTTTTTAAGCGAAAAAAATAAACGTAGAAGCCATAGCCCGTTTAAAGATTTTGAAAATATCTGGGCCAGTTTTGAAGTATTTAATTTAATTGACCGGCCCAACACCATCAGTTATCAACTGATAAAAGATTTTAGCAACACCGTGTACAGCATACCCAACAGGCTTACCCCAAGACTGGTAAACTTTAAAATTGTAGGCCGGTTTTGATGGCGTCTGAAACTTATAGAAAATGGCTGGCATACCGGATCAGTTGGGTACTTTTTCTTTTATCCATTATAGCAGCACTCTGGCTACTGGCTAAAATAATTGGTTGAAAAAAATAGATTATCGAAAGAACTTTTACTTTGCAGAAATTGAGATAATTGTTTTTCCTGGAATATTTATTCTTATACTCTTCCGGCAAATGGGTTATTTGCATAAAAGTTACATCAGTAAAAAATCGTTCAAAGTATAGTACAATCCGAAAGATTCAACAACATTTAAGTGAAAAAAGTTGCTTGCGAATTGTTTTTAAAAAAATATTTTTTCTGGTAAAGAAGCAGAAAGCTGGATGTTTATTGCTGCTTGCAGGTTATAGCGGATGGTAAATGTATATATGTTTGCTTTGCAATACTGTTGCAAAACTGTAGAATAATACCGCAAATATCAAATAATCCAGACTGGATTTTGAGAAGTATAAAACAGGTGACAGACATCAGACATTTGTTACTAATAATTTCGTAATTTATTTTACAGGGATATGTTTTCACCCATGTGAAAATTCAAATGCTTTTGACCTGACCGAATCCTCTTCATTCAACAAAAATTTTTATTGTTACTTTTGCCAGTATGAACCTTAACCAATTCTTAATGCACTGGCATGGCATTATTTTTATAGTTTTTTGCGCCATTACTTTAATTCAGCTTTTTTACTACCTGTTTTTTTTTACCAGGTTAAGTTTTTACAGGGCGTCTTCAAAAACAATATCACAAACACATCCGGTATCTGTTATTATTTGTGCAAGGGACGAAGCTGCCAACCTAGCTAAAAATCTTCCCGGCTCGCTGGTACAACAATACCCAACATCCCACGAAATAATTGTGGTAGATGACAATTCTTTTGATGATAGCAAATATCTGCTGGAAGAGTTTCAGAAAACTTTTAAGCAGTTGCACGTGATTGAATTGAAGCAGGAAGCAAAAATGATTACCGGAAAAAAATTTCCCTTAAGTATTGGTATTAAAACAGCAAAATACGAAATTGTATTATTGACCGATGCCGACTGTGTGCCTGCTTCAGAAAACTGGATCAACAATATGCAGCAAACCTATGATGACGGTACTGAGATTGTTTTGGGATATGGTGCTTATAATAAAAAAAGGGGACTTTTAAATAAATTAGTAAGATGGGAAACATTTCATACCGCACTACAATACTTTAGTTATGCACTGGCTGGAATTCCTTACATGGGCGTGGGTAGAAACTTAAGTTATAAAAAAGCAATTTTTTTCAGGCACAAAGGGTTTTCGTCGCACAACAATATTCCCAGCGGCGATGATGATCTTTTTATAAATACTGCAGCAACAAAAAATAATACAAAAATAAATATTGATGCTGATGCTTTTACCTTTAGTGAACCGGTAAACACCTGGGCAAAATGGAAGAAACAAAAAGCCCGTCATTACACCACCAGCAAGTATTATAAGCCATTACACCAATTTTTATTAGGCCTTTATTCTTTTACCCATTTTGTATTTTTCCCACTGCTTGTAATCAGTTTTTTATTTTTTAACTGGCAACTTACCTTACTGGTATTTGCAATACGGTTAGTAATACAAGCATTGGTATTTTACCCGGCTATGAAAAAATTACAGGAACAGGACCTCTATCCGTGGTTTGTATTTTTAGATATCTGGATGTTTTTTTATTACCTGATATTTTCGGTTGCATTAATTAAAAAACCAGGAGCATCCTGGAATTAACGGGTATGTCTTAAATAAAATAAGGACTTTTTTAAATGATAGAAATTATATTATTGGCGGTGTATATTTCAGCCAACAAAAATTTAATAACTAATCCTCCTTTGTATGGAAATACTCACTAAATATTTCACTGATTTTACGGATATACAATTGCAGCAATTTGCAGCCTTAAAAGATTTGTACAAAGAATGGAATGAAAAAATAAATGTGATTTCCCGTAAAGACATGGAAAATTTTTATGAACATCATGTACTGCATTCGCTGGTGATAGCAACGCAATTTGAATTTAAAAAAGGGAGCGAAATAATGGACCTTGGCAGTGGTGGCGGATTTCCCGGTATTCCCCTGGCAATCTTTTTTCCGGATACTCAATTTCACCTGGTGGACAGCATTAATAAAAAATTGAAAGTAGCCAGCGAAATTGCTGCGGCCATCGGTCTGCAAAATCTGTCAACCCAGCACACCAGAGCCGAAGATATTAAGAACAGAAAATTTGATGTGGTGGTATCCAGGGCCGTTGCTCCCATAAAAGATTTGTGGTGGTGGGCTAAACCATTGCTAAAAAAAGGTGTATCACCTAATGGACTCATTTGCCTTAAGGGAGGTGATCTTACAAAAGAAATATCTGAAAGTAACTGCAGGCCGAGGATATGGGAAGTTGAAAAAATTTTTACCGGGGCGTTTTTTACAGAAAAATTTTTGCTTCATATTCCGCTGTAATAAAAGCTCTTGTCAGAACATCCTTTACAGGGTATAATCTATTTATAGTAAAACTCCCATACTCGTAAAAAACTACCACTTTAGGGTATTGGATTGTATCATTTTTTAGCAACCTTTGTAACCTATGGATATATCAGTAGCAATAGTTGAAGATAACAATGATATCCGGCAGGCACTGGAACAAATTATAACTATGGCCGAAGGATACACCCTGGCAGGCTCCTGCATCAATGGGGAAGAAGCCTTAATTAAAATACCTACTTTAAACCCTTCAGTTGTTTTGATGGACATTAGCCTGGGCGGTATTAGTGGTATAGAATGCGTTAAAATTTTAAAAGAAAAATATCCTCAAATTTTGTTCATGATGTGTACGGTTTATGAAGAAGATGAAAAAATTTTTGAGGCTTTAAGCGCAGGTGCCAATGGTTACATACTTAAAAAAACTACGCCGGATAAATTACTCAGTTCTATTAAAGAATTAAGCGAAGGAGGAGCACCTATGAGCAGCCAGATTGCGAGCAAAGTTGTTGCAGCCTTTAAAAATAAACCTGCTTTTACTGTATCCAGCGATTCATTGGATGTATTATCAAAAAGAGAAATTGAAATACTGACTGCTTTATCAAAAGGCTTGCTGTACAAGGAAATTGGAGAGGAATTGTTTATCAGTCCGCAAACAGTTCGCAAACATGTTTACCATATTTACGAGAAACTGCATGTAGGAAACCGCATACAGGCAGTAAATAAATATTTTGGAAGATGACTGAAAAATATGCCTTGTTACAACCACCACAACCTTCTTAAAAAAAGGGTATTTTTTATTGTAAAAATCTCCAAAACCACCAATCTGTCTGTGGCGTATCACCAATAGGGAAATCATGTGTATAGCCAGAATTTACGAAGCCGTATTTAGCATAAAATTTCTGAGCCCGCATATTATGTTCCCAAACACCTAACCACACACATGCGTATTTATTTTTTGTTGCGTACTCAATAAAATAATCCATCAACTCCTGAGCTATTTTTTTACCATGAAATTCTTTTAACACATACAATCTTTTTAATTCAAGCGCTTTCCATTGCTGTACAAGCGGCCAGCCACTATAATCTTCCATAAAGCGGATATAGCCAACCGGTTCACCATTTACTTCTGCAAAAAAAAATAAATTCGCTGCATTGTCTAATTCCTGCTGCACCTGGGTAAGGTTATAATAGTGCTCCAGAAATAGCTGCATATCTGGTTCTGTACAAGTACCCGTAAAAGTATCATAAAATGTTTGCCTCGACATTTGGGCCAGTACCGGTGCATCCTGCAGCAATATTCTCCTGATGGTAATTTCCATAATAATAACTTCGGTATTCGTTAAAAATTTACCAGTTTAATTCTAAAATATTATTTTTCTGATCGGTATCTGCCATCCTTTTTGTAGGATCAATTTCTACTTTTTTTAAATCTATCAGCCGGTGTTTAAATTCAACTATATACGTTGGATGTGTCCACCTCCATTCTTCGTGCACTATCCTGTTGGATGCATTATTTTCTGCAGGCTTTTCACCAAACATCAGGTTAAGAGGCACATAATGCAGTTCGGTTGTTCCATCTTTAAAACTAAGCTGCAAATCAATAGGCATGGGCATTTGCCCAATTCTTTTTAACCTGATTTTTGAAACCCCGTTTTCTTCCCACAAACTATCAATGGAGTAGTCTATTTTTTTGGTTGTACTGCACCAGTATTCTTTGTACCAGTCTAATTTTATACCGCTTACATCTTCAGCCAGTTTTATAAAATCACTTGCATTGGGGTGCTTAAACCGCCACTGTTTATAATATTCCAGCAGTATTTTATCTCTTGTGGCAGCACCGGTAATATATCCCAGTTGCTCCATAAACACGCAGCCTTTACTGTAAGCTGCTACGCTGTATCCTACGTTGGTATTAAAATGATCTGCATGCGTTGTCAGTGGTTCTTCCCAATCACTTTTGGCAATAAAATAATAAGATCTGTAATTGGCGGCATGTTCCAGCGGCAGTAATGCAGCCGCAGAATCAAGCGCTTTAATATAAGCTGGATTGGAGGCGTTTTTTACCCTGCTCACTTTATCCCTGTAGTATCCTGCTACCAGGTCGGCGGCGTATTCAGTGAAGCCTTCGTCCATCCACGCATACATGCTTTCGTTGGTGCCCAGCATCATCTGGTACCAGCTATGCATCCACTCGTGAAAAACAGTACCCAGTCCCGGGCCGCTAATCAGTGTTGCCATTGGATACTCCATACCGCCGTCGCCCCCTTGTATAAATGAATATTGCGGATAAGGATATTTACCAAATTTACTTTCAATAAAGGGCAATACAGTTACAGCCCCATCTGCTACTGTTTCCCAGGCGGCATCGTTTGCTGCATCGTTGTCCTTATAATTGTAAATAACGTTGATGACAGGGCCGCCATTGGGGATTTTACGCACCAGATGTTTGTAATCCGGATCTGCGGCCCATACAAAATCATGTACATTGTTTGCTATAAAATGCCAACTACGTTTAGCCTTAACCGTTGGCTTCAGTTCAGAACCTGGTACATCATAGCCCCATCCAATTTCACCCGCATTTACCAGTACTCCGCTACCGCCTAATTTATAACTTTTATCAATATGTATGGTAACATCAAAATCGCCCCACACACCATAAAATTCCCGGGCAACATAGGGCGTGGGATGCCAGCCCTCGTAATCGTATTCACACAATTTTGGATACCACTGGCTCATGCTGTACCGCACACCGGTAGCAGGGTTATCCCTTCCGCTCCTGCGTATCTGCAAAGGTATTTGTGCCTCAAACTCCATATCAAAAACTACGTTTGCTTTTGGGGGGATGGTCTTTGTAAGGTCAACTTCCAAAATGGTTTCATGGTATTTAAATGGCTGGGCAATGCCGTTCATTTTTAATGAAATAATTTTCTGATAGCCAATTTCGTTATCGTTTAATTTGCTGATGCGGTCTTTTACCCTGCTATCCCAGTCGGGCTTTCCGTTTATAATCGTTTTTCCTAACTCCTGGCTGCGAACATCCATACTACTGTTGGGCTGAAAGGCGTTGAAGTAAAGATGATAAAAAACCTTCTTCAATATATCGGGCGAGTTATTAGTATACACTAATTTTTGTTGGCCCGTAAAACGATTGGTAACGGCATCTACATCCACATTCATGGTATATTTAACACGCTGTTGCCATCTGTCTGATTGTGCAAAGGATAGCTGACAAACTGCGGATAATAAAAAAATAAAAATGAAACACTTATTCATATTAATTTGGATTTTTAAAATGCTTGATCCGTTTAGTATTATTGGCCTTTTTAATGTTCAGGCCTTCTTAAACAAAAAGACTATACCTAATGAGTAAACAACTCATTATCATTTATGGTTTTAGATGTACTGCTGTACCATTATTAAAATAAAATTTAAACAGCTAAACAGCCATGTTCAAGCTATGCCCTGAACCACAATCACTATTTCACCTTTTACGGGTTTTGCATTAAAATGATCATGCACCTGTTGCAAAGTGCCTCTTTTATTTTCTTCAAATTTTTTGGTGAGTTCCCGGCTAACACAACAGGGGCGTTCTGCTCCAAAGTATTCCACAAAGTCGTTTAAAGTTTTTACCAGCCGCACCGGGCTTTCGTAAAAAACCATGGTACGTTCTTCCTGAGCCATCTTTTTTAAAAATGTTTGCCTGCCTTTTTTTAAAGGTAAAAATCCTTCAAAACAAAAGCTGCTGAGGGGTAAACCACTGTTTACCAATGCAGGCACAAAAGCCGTTGCCCCCGGAAGGCATTCTACCTTTATATCGTTCTTTACACATTCTCTTACCAATAAAAAAGCCGGATCGCTAATACCGGGCGTACCGGCGTCTGTAAGCAATGCCATTGTTTTACCACCCTGCAATTGTTCTGCCAAATGATGAATAATTTTATGCTCGTTGTGCTGGTGATAAGGAGTGAGTGGTTTGTGAATCTGGTAATGCTGTAACAATACAGCCGATGTACGGGTATCTTCTGCCAATATTAAATCAACCGATTTTAAAACTTCTATTGCCCTGAAGGTAATATCCCCCAGGTTACCGATTGGTGTAGGAACGATGTAAAGCATAATTTGAAAATTCGAAAATTCTACAATTAGAAAATATGAAAATGATCGGACCCCGTCCGGATCCATTTTTACATTTTTAAACTTTCACATTTTCTAATTAGTTGATTGTTATTTCAAACATTTCCATTACCTGGTTGGCTAGTAACTTTCTGGCGGCTTCTTCGGCTATTTTTGTTGCAGTTACTGCGCTGTCGGCTTCAATCTGGAGGGTAATATTTTTACCTATCCGAACGTCCTGTATGCCGTGTAAGCCCAGGTTTGCGAGGCCTCCCATTACGGCTTTGCCCTGGGGATCTAACAATTCTTTTAAGGGCATTACTTTTACCTGTGCTGTGAATATCATGTTGTAGTTTTACTTTTAATTGCCAAAGATAAAATAATGTACGCAATGAAAATAACCGGTACTGCAAGCCATTTTAATAAAACGGCAGAAAGTATAGTAATTGCTGCCAATATTATTTTAGGCATATTATTTTTTATACTGTAATCTTTAAATTTCATGGCCATAATGGGCAGTTTACTTACCATCAGCCAGCTTAATAAAATGATGATTGCATATAAAAACCATTTGTTTAATATCAGGTTATAAATAACATCTGAATTGCTGTACCAATAAATTAAAGGCAGTGAAGCCACCACCAGGCCTGCTGCCGGTATAGGTACTCCTTTAAACCCATAAGCCTGTGTTGTATCAAGATTAAACCTGGCCAGCCGGTAAGCCCCGGCACAGGTAAAAATGAATGCAGGAAGCAATACCAGCGTTGAAGCATCTATTCCATCTGCATCTTTTATAAATCCCATCCTTAAAAACTGGTATAAAATTATTCCGGGTGCAACACCAAAGCTTACCATATCGGCCAGTGAATCTAATTGCTTTCCCATCTCGGAACAAATGTTGAGTGCTCTTGCCACAAAACCATCCAGAAAGTCTACTACAGCTGCTATTGCAATAAACAAAGAAGCCAGGCAAATATTTTCTTTCAGTTTTATAAACTGCTCTCCTTCTTTTGTATAGATAATGTCTATGCCATTTTGCAATGCAAAAACAATAGCTATGCAGCCAAAAAATAAATTGAGCAGTGTAAATAAATTGGAAATGTGTCTTTTCATTTTTTAGTTATCTCTTTTTCATCAATGATTCAATTTCATCAACCGTTATTGGAATATTTTTCATCAGGTCTTTATTACCACTTTTTGTGATCCAGAAATTATTTTCTATCCTAACGCCCATTTGTTCTTCTTCAATGTAAATACCTGGTTCAATGGTAAACATCATACCGGCTTTTACAGGTTCCGTACGGGTACCAAGGTCATGTACATCAATGCCTAAATGATGAGAGATGCCGTGGTATAAATATTTACGGTAAGCTTTGTTATCCGGGTCCTCATTCTTTACATCTGCCTTATTTAAAAGCCCGATTTTTTGGAAAATGGCGGTAGCTTCATCCCCTGCTTTTTCAGTATAATCCATGATGCTGATACCGGGCTTTAAAATACCGGCGCAATATTGATGTAATTGCAAACAGGCGTTATAGACTTCTTTTTGTCTTTTGGAAAACTTGCCATTTACTGGTACAGTTCTGGTTAAATCAGCACAGTAATTTCCATAGCCTGCACCAAAATCCATCAGTATCATTTCACCGTCTTTACACTCTTGGTTATTTTCTACGTAATGCAACGTTCTTGCCCTGTCGCCACAGGCAATGATTGATCCATAAGCTTCCCCGGTTGCCCTTTGCGATAAAAAAGAATGAACGATCTCCGCTTCTATTTCATATTCCATTACACCTGGCTTAATAAAGCGGAGCAAGTGCCTGAAGGCAGCATCGGTAATGTCGATGGCCTTTTGTATAACTTCTACTTCCAATATTGTTTTAACAGCCCTCAGTTCTTTTAATATAACTGCACTGCGCTTGTATTGGTGCAAAGGGTAACGTGCCCTCATCATTTCTGCATAGCGGTAATCTCTAACCGGTACCAGATTGGCTTTACGGTCATTCTCATTGGTGTTTAAATAAATGGTAGTGGCAAGATGAATCCAGGGTTGTAACAAACCATCCAATACATCCAGCCAGACTATTGTGGTAATGCCGGAGATTTCTGTTGCTTCTTTCACTCTCAACCTGTGCCCATCCCATTTTTCTTTCAATTCATTTGGCCTTACCAACACCAACACTTCCCTATATTTTGGATCAGGATTGTCCGGAAATAATACCAGCATGGTGTCTTCCTGTTCAATGCCTGTTAGCCACACCAAGTCTGCATTTTGTTTAAAGCGATATACGGCGTCGCCGTTGGAAGGCAGCTCATCATTGCTGTTAAAAACCGCAATGCCGTTTTTTTCCATTCTTTCAACAAAACGTTTTCTGTTCTGGATAAATATGCCGGCGTTTAAAGGAAGATATTTCATGAATATTTTTTTAGCAGTTGCAATATACATTTTTAAAACCTTGCATAAAAATGCTGTTTACTGCTAATACTTTTAGAAACAAAATAACAAGGATGAATTACTAAAAATAAAAAATGCCACTTCGTTGAAGGGAAGGCTTATTAAAAGTGATGCGTGTAAATATTGAACGCTATCAAAATTGCATTTCCTGTATTTCACCTTCCACAACCAGCCTGCCGGCAGTTTTTGCAACAATCTCATCTACACTAACGCCGGGTGCCCTTTCCAGTAATTTAAAGCCCTCCCTTGTTACATCCAACACGGCCAAATCAGTTACTATCTTTTTTACACAACCAATACCAGTGAGTGGTAACATACAACGAGGCAGTAGTTTCGATTCGCCCTTTGGATTGGTATGCATCATTGCAACAATAATATTTTTCGCGCTTGCAACAAGATCCATTGCGCCGCCCATACCTTTTACCATTTTACCTGGTATTTTCCAGTTGGCAATATCACCGGTATCGCTTACTTCCATAGCGCCCAAAATAGTAAGATTAACCTTGCCGGCCCTGATCATTCCAAAGCTCATGGCACTGTCAAAAAATGAAGACCCTGGCACGGTAGTGATTGTTTGTTTACCTGCATTAATTAAATCCGGATCTTCTTCACCTTCAAAAGGAAAAGGCCCCATGCCGAGCAAACCATTTTCACTTTGCAGTACTACCTTTATGCCCGCAGGAATATAATTGGCTACCAGAGTTGGAATACCAATGCCAAGATTAACATAGAATCCATCTTTTAATTCTTTTGCCAACCGTTGCGCTATCTGGTTTTTATCAAGCATACATTTAATTTGCCGATGTGAGATTGGTTAATGATTACTTCACAAAATTTAAAACCATATTAAAACAGTAATGAAAAAAGATGCCAGTATATGGCTATGCGGGTAATTTTCTTACTGTTCGTTGTTCAATTCTTTTTTCATAATTAACCCCTTTAAAAATACGGTGAATATAAATGCCGGGCGTATGAATCTGGTTGGGATCCAGTTCACCGGCAGCCACTAATTCTTCTACTTCGGCAATAGTTACTTTACCTGCCATTGCCATTACCGGGTTAAAATTACGGGCTGTTTCTTTATAGATAAGGTTACCTTCTGTATCGCCTTTCCAGGCTTTTACAAAAGCAAAATCAGCATCAAAAGCATATTCCAATAAATATTCTTTGTTATTGAATGATCTTACTTCCTTGCCGGTTGCAACTTCTGTACCTACTCCTGCTGGTGTAAATATGGCGGGCATTCCATAACCAGCAGCCAGGCACCTGGTAGCCAAAGTTCCCTGTGGTATAAGTTCTACTTCCAGTTCGCCGCTTAGTAATTGCCTTTCAAATTCCGCATTTTCACCTACATAAGAAGAGATCATTTTTTTTACCTGCTTTCTTTGCAACAGTAAACCAATGCCAAAATCATCTACGCCTGCATTGTTGGCGATACAGGTTAAGTTTTTTGTACCCTTTTGTACAATGGCTGCTATACAATTTTCAGGAATGCCGCACAAACCAAAACCGCCAAACATTGCTGTGGCTCCATCAAACATATCTGTTAGTGCTGCGCTTGCATTTGCATATACTTTATTCATAAATAAAATCGTTTATTAAGGTACCGGCACAGGTAAGAACTTATGAGTTGATTTTTGTGTTGAGTCAGTTATTGGAACTGTTATTGGTTTAAATGTTGGTATTGGCAGTACAGGAGGCTCCGGTGGCAGCGGCATCAATGAAAAGGTTTTTACCTCACTTCTTTTACTGTAGAGTGTTGTATATCTTTCTCTTTCGCCCCTGGTAGTGATACTGTCAAGTAGTATACGCATCAGTTCTGTATGTTTATTATAGTACTGATAACTATCATAAAAATCTTCCCGGCTTATATTGTGTGTGGCAAAAATCTGCTGCTGAAGTTTTGCATTTTCCAAATCTGCATTTTTCAGACTATCTTTTTTTATGTATTGAGCTGTATAGGTTTCGGCGCGGATTACATCCCAAAGCACAGCCTGCATCTGATTTGCCCGTAAAATACCGGATGGTAACCCATCCTTATTTGCGCAACCCGCCATGCCAATCATCGATATAATAATTGTAGCTATTTTCATTATTTTAATTCGTCTTTATACCTGTTTGCATTGGTAATATCCATTTTTTGTAATAACTCAGATGCCCTCGCTTTATCCTGTGGAGGAGCTTTTGCAAAAAATTTAATCAGCTCATTCGCTTTTCCCTGAAAGAAAAACTGGTTGATCATTGTATTGGTATTGTCAGCATTAAAATTACTTAGCAGGTTAAGAACATTTAGCATTTCTGCCCTTGCAGAGGTTTCATTTTCAACCATTTTATCGGCAGCTTTTCTATAATAGCCATAATAAATATCATGCATAATTGCATAACGGCTGTTTTGCATGTTTTCTACCAGCCAGTAACGGTTGCGGCTGCCGTCAAATGCTTTCCAGCCAGAAATACCCCTTGCCTCAGGTGCATTATTTACGATATTCTGCGCCTTTAAAAAATAAGGAACACCGCCCCGTTGGGAATAAGAATCGTAATCAAATGCTATAATCATGTAAGCATAATAAGCAAATACAGCCGTTAGGTTAGATACCAGTCCGTCTGAGCCGGAAACCCTGTTTTCATTAAACTCCAGTTGTTGAAACTCTACATATTTAAAAGTTATATCCGCATCCTGGTAATTAATAATGGGAGATAAATAGGATGAATTAAAAATAGGTCTGCCTGCCTGTATAGTAAGAGAAGCTGTGTACACATTTGCATCGGTACCCGGCTGCAGATTTAATAAAAAATTACAATCAATTTTTTCATTTACTAAAAAATTATCCGTTGTCCATTTATGGTTATTTAAAAAAGTATTTAATGCAGTTTGCAAGGTTTGAAAAGTACTTTTATTTACAGTAGTTCCTACCCTGCTGCTGTTAACAGTTACCCTTGCATTTAATTCCTGCGCACCTGCAGTATTCGCAAACAGTACAAAAAATAACAGCAATTTTAATTTAGTATAATGCATATTACAAACGGATAATGGTATTAACAATATCAGCAGCTACCGCTGTTTTTAACTTAGTTTCAAACTGATGTTCCCCGCCATTTTTATCAAAAATAGTAATTTTGTTAGTGTCGGTTCCAAAACCAGCCCCAGTGTCATTTAAAGAATTCAATATAATTAAATCCGCATTTTTATCAACCAGTTTTTTTAGCGCATTATTTATTTCATCGTGGGTTTCCAAAGCAAAACCAACCAGTATCTGTCCTTCTTTTTTAACAGTGCCAAGGTGTTTTAAAATATCTTTTGTTTTTTTAAATTCTACAGAAAAAAAATCGTCCGACTTTTTTATTTTTTCTTCCGTAACTGTAACCGGCGTATAATCTGCCACTGCGGCACTCATGACTGCTATGTCCATTTTATCAAAAACTGTTGTACAGGCAGTAAACATTTCATTTGCAGATTGTACATGTACTACCTTCATACCTGCAGGTGCAGCTATGGCTGATGGTCCTAAAACAAGCGTAACGGTTGCACCTCTTTTTTGAAATTCAGTTGCAATGGCAATACCCATTTTACCAGAGGAATGGTTACCTATAAACCGCACCGGATCAAGCGCTTCATAAGTTGGACCCGCAGTAACCAATACTTTTTTACCCGCTAATTCCTTGGTGTATAAAAAAAAATCTTCTAGTTTACTGAGGATCGTTTCCGGCTCCGCCATTCTTCCGTCTCCGGTTAACCCGCTGGCCAGTTCACCATTTTCAACAGGTATAACCTGGTTGCCGAATTGCTGTATTATTTGCAGGTTATTTTGTACAGCAGGATGAAGCCACATGTCTTCATCCATTGCCGGAGCAACAATAACGGGGCATGTTGAAGAAAGATAAACAGCAGTTAATAAATTATCGCAAATACCATGTGCCATTTTTGCCAGAGAATTACAACTCAAAGGAGCTATTAACATTACATCTGCCCATCTGCCCAGCATCACATGATTACTCCAGGAATCGTTATTGGAAAGATCGGACAATACCTGATTTTTAGATAAGGTTGACAAGGTTAATGGAGAAACAAAATCTTTAGCAGCAGGAGTCATTACTACTTTTACGGCTGCACCTGCTTTAATTAATAAGCGCACCAATACAGCCGTTTTATAAGCAGCAATGCTACCCGATATGCCTAATAGTATTTTTTTATTTTGCAACATAAAAAAAAGACGGCTTTTGCCGTCCTTAAAAATAAAACTTCTTGTTTAACATTGATTAAATAAAACTAAAAATTAACTAAATAAATCCTCCTCATTTTTACGGAAATAAATTTTATCTTCCATAAATTCCTGCGACGCAAGTAATGCCGGATTGGGCATTCTCTCATACGCCTTTGATATTTCTATCTGCTCCTTATTTTCGTGTATTTCTTCCAGGCTGTCTGTATGGCTTGCAAATTCTTCCAGTTTGTTATGCAACTCTTCTTTTATTGCAATATTGATCTGGTTAGCCCGTTTTGCTATGATTGCAATAGATTGATACAGGTTACCTGTTTTTTGCTTAAAATCAAAAAGATTTTTTGGTTCTACTACATTACTTGTACTGGAACTGAGCTGGCGTCTTAGTTTACTCATAATTGTATTTCTTTAATTTTATTTAAACTTAAATTATTATATTCCTGTGCTTCTTTTAAGTGCGTACTTTGAGGAAACCGGTCAGCAAAATCCTGAAACTCCGTAACCACCTTTGTAAATCTTTCTGTTTGTTTATCAACTACGCTAAGCTTAGCAAATTTATAATAAGAAACCAACGATTTTAATTTGTACAAATCGCCATTTAAAGATTCTGGATAATCTCCCAATAAATTACTATAACATAAAGCTGCTGCCCGGTATTGGCCCACTTTATAATATAAATCTGCAGCCCTTACTTCTTTCATTTCCAGCCTAATCCTGTTTTTATCAATTATTTCGGTTGCTTCTTTGATTTTGGATGATCCCGGATGTGAATTTATAAACGTTTGCATTACTCCAATCGACTTAGAGGTATTTGTCTGATCCAATTCAACTTTAGATACTTGTTTATAAAAACACAATGCATGCATATAATCAACTTCTTCTGATTTGCTGCTGTTAGGAAAAACTTCTAAAAAGCCTTTAAAGAAGTTCTCTGCATCCTTGTATTCTTTTAAATAATAAAAACAATAAGCATCTTTATAATACAATTCTTCAAATTTATCAGTCCCCTTGTATACAGGATACAATTCCTCATATAATTGCTGAGCCATACGATATTTTTTTTCTGAAAAAAACTTATCAGCCATAGTTAGCTTATATTCAGTGTCTTTACTTTTCATCACTTTCGCATACTTACTACAAGATGAAAATGATGCTATCAAAATGGCTGCTGATAAAAATACTTTTATAAAATTCATAAACAAGTACGAAATTAATGATTTTAAGTCAAAAATCAGTTGTAATTATCAAATGGCAAAAAAGAGTCCGTTAAGATTTTGATAAACCGGTCAACCATTTCTATTCTTTATTTACGTTAAAAGACCCTTCTTGCTGGAAGGGTCTTTTTTAAACAATAAATATTATTAATTAATTTGACTTAATGTCAATTGTGTTAGAGTCTCCACCGCCAATTACTTTATCAACGTTCACTCTGTCGCCGCTAATGCCTAGTTTTTCTACCAGGTACTTTTTAACAGCATCCAGCTTTTTGTCGGCCAAAGATTGTTCTTTTTTTGACGCTGCAGGATACGCTGTAATTGTAATAGTACAATTTGGTTTATCTTTTAATTTAGTAGCAACACTTGCAAGTAAGGCTTTTGTATCTGCTGATAAAGAAGCTGTTTTCAAAGACAGGCTTGGATAATCACCCGCACATGCATTTTTAGATACCATACTATCTGCTATTGCTTTACAACATGCAGGATCAGGACATTTACCAACACCGTCTGCGTCTACCGGCTGACATTCTGTAGGAGTAATCAATTGCTTATCCTTACAATCAGGAACACCATCACCGTCAGTATCTCTTGTTACTCCGTGAGTATCCACAGGACAACCGGCGGGCGTATTGGGCTCTCTGTCAAATTGATCCGTTACACCATCGCCATCTGTATCATCCAAAATAGGCTTAGGCAATTTCATGTGCTTTGGATTGTTGATTTCGCTGTAGGCATAATCCAATGGGTTCAGCCACCACAAAGGCTCAACCGATTTACCACCCAGGTTAAAATTAATACCTAGTGATAAATAGTTATAAGAATCGAAATCCGATGTTAATGCAGCATCGCCGGCAGGATGCTCTTGCCAGCGCTGACCATCCAATAAATCGGTCTTAATAAAGGTTTGACGATCTTCCAATGCCAGATTAACCCGGTTGCTTAATTTAAATGCTACACCAGCAAGTAAGTTACCAGAGGGCATCAATGTGTTTTTACCAAATTTTGGGCGGCTGATTCCTCCTTCAGATTCTCCTACTGTTTCGTAGGTATTATCCATACCTTCTTTTAACCTTTTAATAATATTTCTTCTATTGCTGTAAGTAATATCACCTCCATTGGCTATACTATTAAAAAGTGTTGAGTAATTATTACCCGAAGCATCCAGTGCATTGATCTTTACATTAAACCAGGTTGCACTAACACCGCCGCCGGCATATACAGTAACCCCTGTTTTTTGCTTGTGAAAACGGATATTGTTCAAGGTAAAAATTCCCTGAATTCCTAAATCCTGGATATGAGTTTTATAATTATAAAAAACTGGATCTACACCCGGCTTGTATGCCTGGGTAGGAGTAAGACTACCGCCGTTGGCAGTAGACGTCAATGCCGTATTATGTCCATAATTATAGGATGGTTTCCAGTTCAATCCTTCTGGCGATCCATTTACATACTGCAATCTTAAAGAGAAAACATATCCTAATGCTTTTCTCACATGCGCTTCAAAACCTAATCTTGGTATTCTTGCATCTACATCACCGTTTATTGCCATACTGCCAAGCGAAACACCCACTTCAAGCATGTTGCGTGGTTTTGCCGGAAAATTGTAAGTGTTATTTAAGAATTCATTTTGCTGCGGTTGTTTCTTCGCAGAAATTACCGATGAATCAAACACACTATATCCTGATCCCATTTGCGCAAAAGATGTAGTTGTCATTAAGGTAATGAGCCCTAAAATTAATTTGTACTTTTTGTTTGCCATAACTTATTGATTATTAAAATTCTAAAATTTAAAAGCTTTCACATACAAAATTAGATAATGAGAATTAATAACCAAATTTTTTTAAGATATATTTAAGTTATTAACCCCTTAGTATTATAATATACTTTGCAAATTACAATTTTAATATTTATTATTTTACTGCTTTGATTGAAAATAATTCAGGATTTTAAATAAAACAATATTCTGCTCCTGAAAAATAATTACTTTGAAGCCGTTGCTTACTGCACTATATTGCCGTATTTTTTGAAAATGGAATTTATAAAAAACATCATAGGTGAGGAGCTGAATACTTTTGAAAAAAAGTTTGCTGAATCTGTCAAAAGTCAAACACC
>NZ_JACMOO010000088.1 GCF_014377975.1 Ferruginibacter sp. | reverse complement strand
TTGAAAACAAGGGGTGCCAGTGGTTTCCAACTATTGGATTTGCATGATTTCCCTGGACAGGGAACTGCATTGGTTGGTATACTGGATGCGTTTTGGGAAAGTAAAGGTTTGATAACTCCAAACGAATTTAGACATTTTTGCTCTCCGGTGGTTCCGCTGATAAGATTTGAAAAAGCTACTTATACTAATGATGAAACTTTTACAGCATCTGTTGAAGTGGCGAATTTTAGTGCATCTTCCATTAAAAAGGCATCTGTAAACTGGCAAATTTCTACTGAATCAAAACAAGTAATTGCAAAAGGAAAATTCGGCCCATCAACCATAGGAATTGGTAATGGAATTACGCTTGGAAATATTACTGCAGTACTAAATAAAATTTCAACCGCACAAAAGTTAACCCTCACCGTAAGTATTGATAGTACTAATTACAGTAACAATTGGAATATCTGGGTGTATCCAAAAAAATTACCCAAAATAAATTCTGAGGTAGTTTTTACGACAGATTATACAACAGCAATCAATGCATTAAATGAAGGCAGAACTGTTTTACTAAATCCTGGTAAAGAAAAAATAAATGGAGTAGAAGGAAAATTTGTGCAGGTGTTTTGGAGTCCTGTTCATTTTCCTAATCAGCCTGGTACGATGGGGTTGTTGATTAATCCCGCTCATTCTGCTTTCGCCAATTTTCCTACGGATGAATTTACCAACTGGCAATGGTGGGACTTGTGTAAAAATTCTACAACATTGGTTTTAGACAGCATAGGAATCAATCCTTCTGCTATTGTGTTAAGAGACATAGATAACTTTTTCAAGAACCGAAATATGGCCAGCATTATTGAAGCTAAAGTGGGTAAAGGAAAATTACTTTTATGCACAATGGATATTCAGCATGATTTAGAAAAGCGGCCAGTAGCTGCCCAATTGAAATATAGTTTGCTGAAATACATGGAGGAAAACAAATTTAATCCCGTAACCAATCTGAATGAAAATAATTTGAAAAAGATAATAAAACAATGATTTCTTAAACTATAAAAACTACTATGATGAAAAAACGATTGCTCCCCATTTTGACGGGTCTTTTGCTGGTGTCAATAATAATGGTACAATGCAAAAAAAACAATGATGGTGTATTTGTGTTGAAAGCTCCCTCACAATCAATCACCTTTGCCAACGTGTCTGATTTTATAATTGACAGTACCGGTAAAACAATCAATTTACAAGCTAAAGTTTCATCGCCGGACGGCTTACAAAAAATTGAAATTATTTACCAGCCATGGAATATTTCAAAAACAATTCCTGTGTCTGGTAATGACTTTACAGTGAACGAGCCGCTGCTTATTCCCACCAATGCGGCATTGCAAATACATTCTATAACTTTAAAAGCTACAGATGCAAAAGGTGGCACCAATTCTACTGAAATTAAAATTGGCCTGCAGGATCTGAATTTTAATAAGGTTTATTTATCAGATGTTGCAAATGCTTCAAGCCTTGCAGGCAATTTATATGGTGTGCCGGCACCAATGAATAAAATAGCCTCACACACTTTTGAAATGATTTATTATGCAAAAACTTCCGGTGTTAAAATAAGGTTTATACCAAACAAAACAAGTTTTACGCCTATAGCAATTGGCACAGACCCAAACAATGTTTTAAAATTAATAACTGATGGTACTAAATCTTTACCGGTTACGCTAGGGGTAGCAGGTTATTATAAAATCACCATTAATACGTTACTGTTAAATTATACCGTGAAGCCATACACGCCAATAGGTACGGCACCAGCACAGGTGGCTTTTGTAGGCAGAGGGTTTTATGATTATCCCAATATGAACTGGCAGAATGCTTTACCCGATATTATTTTACTGGATAAAGACCCTGTAAATCCTTTTCTTTTTACAAAGACTCTTAAGTTGGGAACCCCTCCCGGCAGCACCTATGGTTCCGCCCAGTTTATTATGACCACCAATAATGGATGGACAGATTTTTGGCGGTTTGATGATGGCACAGCACCAGTATCAGCAGTTTTCAATGGTGGTGTAAATACAGAAATACCCATTACAACTACGCCCGTAACTTATCTTTTTGTGTTTGATGCTCAAACCAATCTTGTGCAGGCAATAAAACAATAACTATTAAATTAATTTTATGAGAAAATATATTTTCAATTCCGCAATGCTTTGTCTGGTTTTATTTATTTCAATACTCAGCAGTTGTAAAAAAAGTGACAGCATACCAAGCGCCGCAAACCCACCCAAAATTGTAATGAGCAATGACGTAATTATATCTTCACTGGGTGCTGATTTTTTTATGGAAGCAGACCTTACTGACGATGTTGGGTTAAAATCTTTTACTCTCCGGTATGATGACTGGTATTTATACAATGTTGTTTCTCTGGCAGATTCAGGTAATCCTAAAAGCTACCATGTTAAGTATAAATTTAAAATGCCTGATACCGCAGCAAATAAAATACATAGCATTACATTAACAGCAACAAACGTCGGAAATAATGCAACATCAAACCAATTTAAAGTTTTATTGAATTCAGATTTCCCAAAAATGTACCTGATAGAAAGCACCGACCCTTCAAAACTAACAAGTGATTTATTTGGTGTGCCAATGCTTGCAACAAAAACTTCGTCTTATAATTATGAAGTTACTTATTATTCGGCTGCGCCTAATTCACAAGTGTGGTTCATCCCAAGTAAAACAACCCTAAAACCATTTATGTATGGAAAAGACCCTGTTAATCCCTCAAAATTAACCGGAGATTTTACAAAGGCTCTGCCGATTGTGTTACCCAATATAGGTTATTACAAAATTTCATTTAATACATTGAATCTTGCTTTCACTACAACAGCTTTTCCTGCTCCAAATCCGTCAGGTGCTTTTGCACAGGTAGCTATTGTAGGTAGGGGTTTTTATGATTATCCTAATATGAACTGGCAAAATTCTTCGCCCGATATTATTCTACTAGATAAAGACCCTGTAAACCCATATCTCTTTACTAAAATACTCAAGTTAGGTACACCACCTGGCAGCACTTATAATACTGCGCAGTTTATCTTAACCACCAATAATGGCTGGACAGATTTCTGGCGGTTTGATAACGCCGGTGATCCTGACAATACCATATTTAGCGGAGGTGTAAATGCCGAATTCACAATCTCAACCACACCTGTTAACTACAAAGTAACTTTTGACAGCTATCTCAATAACTGCAAATTTGAACGTAAATAATAATTTAACCCAAAACGATGAAAGTTATGAAAAATAATATTTTGAAAAAAATGCTATTGATCTGTTTATGCAGTTCTGTTACCACAGTATCATGGGCGCAAAGCGCTGTGAAGGGGCTTGTAAAATCAATAACTGGAGACCCAATAAGTGGTGTAAGCATTTTACAAAAAGGAACAAAAAAGGGAACTTCAACAGGAACAGATGGAAGATTCTCCATTTCAAAAATTTCTGCCGGGACTATGCTGACGGTTACGTCTGTTGGTTATTATACAATAGAAATACCCGCCAAAGCAAATATGGAAATTGTGTTGTCGCCACAAGAAAATCAACTGACAGAAGTAGAAGTATCTGTTGATAAAGGATATGGCAAATCAAAAAGAAACGCCGTTACCAGTGTAATTTCTTCCGTTAAGGGAAGCGACCTTACAGGTATGCCTTCCACCAATCTTGGTTCAGTATTGCAAGGCAGGGCTTCGGGTGTGCAGGTAACCAACAGTGGTGGCAGCAATCCTCCCACGCAAAAAATATTAATCAGGGGCTTTACTTCCTTACAAAACAGTACCGACCCATTGGTAATTATGGACGGGGTAAACCTGGGAAGAACGGGTTTGAACTTTGTAAACCTAAATGATATTGAAACGATTGACATTTTAAAAGATGCATCCGGCGCAGCGATTTATGGTTCTGACGCATCAGGTGGCGTAATTATTATCACTACAAAAAAAGGCAGGTTAGGGAGGTTTCAGACGGACGCAGATGTATCGTACGGAAGCGCCTTTTATCAAAATCCGAAGCTGGCAGGTGCAGATGAATATATTGCTATTCAAAAAAGAAGAAACCCCGCTTATATAGCACCTGTTAATGTTGCCAACACAGATTGGTGGAATGCTACCATAAAATCTGCCAATCAAATCAATGCCAATTTAAATTTTTCAGGTGGTACTGATAAGCTTAGTTCTTTTGGCAGCATCGGGTATGTAAAAACTGATGGTAACTTTACTGTCGGCAATTCTTATTGGCAAAAAATACTGGCTCGTTTAAACCTTGATTTTACCCCAAAAAATTACTTAAAAATAGGCTTTACATTAAACCCGCGTTTTGAAAACTGGGAAAATCCTGGTGGAGGAGGTGACTTAATGCCTGTGGTACGCACAGAACCTACTTTACCTATTTATGTATCAAGACCTCAATACAATGAGTACAGCCAGTTTAGCCAAACAAGCATTGATAGAAATGTGAATCCGATTGCAGCTTTAACTAGAGGAAAGTTTAATAAAAATTATGCTATTGGCATTATTGGTTCTGCTTATCTTGATGTGTCGCCGATAAAAAACCTGCACCTGAGGAGCCAGATGAATATCAATACTACCCAAACTTATAGTGCCGGGTATACACCCAGATTTAATAATGGAAACCTTGATAGAAACTTTGACCCTGCAGATGTTTCCACTTTAAATAAATCTGACAACGCTTATAATAATTCAGGCCATTCATTTAACTGGATATGGACGCAGACAGCCAATTACACCTATACCTTAGCTGCAGACCATACCTTTGGTTTGTTAACAGGGTATGAAGCAAGAAAAGAATTTGGTGTTGGAAATTCGGCAGCAAGATACAAAAGTCAAGACCCAACAAACTCCGACTATTATTACCTCAATTACATGCAGGGCGATTTTATTTCCACCGGAGGTTATGAATACCAGGATACATGGGGTGCTATCTTCGGCAGAGTAAATTATAATTACAAAGAAAAATATTTTGCAGAAGGAATTTTAAGAAGGGATGTTTCAACCAGGTTTTATAACGAAAGTAAGTATGCTGTTTTTCCATCTGCATCAATTGGATGGATTGCCACAAATGAAAAATTTCTGCAATCATTTAAAAAATTAAATTACCTGAAAATTAGGGCCAGCTATGGACAAATTGGAAACAGTTCATTGAACGATCCGGCAGCTTATCTTAATTTTTTGAGCCCTTCTTATGGAAGCGTAAATGTTGCCACATTTGGTGACCCCCGAACAGGTTATCCAATATACACTGTTGCAAGGCCGGCGAACCCTAAATTAAAATGGGAAAGGGACATTGACAAAAATATTGGGTTTGATTCTTACTGGTTCGGCAATCAATTGTATGTAAATAGTGAATTGTATAAAAGAACTGCCAAAGATTTATTGTTTACTGATTATACCGGCAGGCCTGAATTAGGAATACCCGGCGGCCAAAAATTAAACCTAGGTCAAATTTCAAACAAAGGATGGGAAGCAACGATTGGATATAAGAGTAAACCTAAGAATAAATTAAAATTCGATGTGTCGGCCAATCTTTCTCAAAACACACCTTATCTTGACAGCTACGGTTTAACAGGAGATCCTGTATTGGGTGACGCACAGGGTGCATATAGGCTTACAGAAGAATTACAAGGCCCTTATACCAAATCTGAAATAGGACAGGAGATAGGAAAATACTGGGGCTATCAGGTACTAAATATTTTTCAAAACCAAACTGAAATAAATGCCTATACAGATAAAAGTGGCAACCTGATTCAACCAAATGCAAAGCCAGGAGATTTTAAATACCAGGATACAAATGGGGATGGTAAATTGGATGACAAAGACCGTGTATATCTTGGCAGCAGAAACCCTAAACTAGAGTTGGGGCTAAACCTAAAAGTAGAATACAAAGGATTTGATTTAGCAGTTTCTGGTTATGGAAGATTTGGCCATAAAGTATTATGGTTTGCAAAAAAATTCCTGAACCAGGGTGCACTTGGTGCCAATGTGTTGGCCGGTTCATTAAATAAAGCATGGAATGGCGAAGGGTCTACAAATTTATATCCCCGGTTTGTTCAGGATGGTGCTACACCGGATTTACTTCGCTTTAGTTCCTGGTTTTTGGAGAAAGGCGATTATTTCAGATTGAATAATATCCAGTTGGGCTATACCATTACTGAAAAATTAATTAAAGGAATCAGGAGGGCAAGAATTTATATCAACACACAAAATTTATTTACGTTTACAAATTATCCTGGTATCAATCCGGAGATTTATAATCCTGATTTGCCAATCAATGCAAATGGTGTAGATATTTCTCAGTACCCGGTTAAAAAAACAATCACTCTTGGGTTGGCTATTGGACTTTAATCATAAAAAAATAAAAAAATAATTTATGAAAAATAATTTTTTAAAAACTGCAACAACTTGCTTAGTTGTGACAGCAGTGATGGTTTGCATAAGCAGTTGCAAAAAAGATTTTTTTGAGAAAAAATTGTATGGAATACAAGATCAGGCAAGGACCATTAAAGATGAACCAGCCGCACTTGCACTGGTTAATGGTTGCTATGCTTTGGCAGACGGCACCGACTGGTACTCCGGGCCTTTTCAACGTCAGATGCTGGAATGCTCAACGGATGATGGTTGGGGTGGAAACGATTACCAGGACAGACCTACAGAGATTGGTACTATGGCATTTGGAAATGTGCTAAATGCAGACAATTCTTGGGCAAGGTACCTGTACGAAGTGCTATACCAGGGAGTACGAAATTGTAACAATACAATTAGTGTAATAGCTAAAGCCCCCATTACTGATGCGCTAAAAGCAAGGATTGTAGGAGAAGCTAAATTTTTAAGGGCTTATTATTATTTTGAGCTCGTAAAGAATTATGGAGATTGTGTATTGTACACAGATTTGCCTACAAGTGACCAGTTGATTCCACGCTCGTCTGCAAAAGATGTGTATGCACAAATTGTGTTAGATTTAAAAGCCGCAGCGGTTGTATTGCCCGATAAAGATGTTTATGCAGCACAGGATAAAGGAAGGGCTTCTAAAGGAGCAGCATTGGGCATGTTGGCAAAAGCCTATTTATTTATGGAAGATTATCCCAATGCAAAAGCTACCGCCAATCTTGTTATTCAATCGGGCAAGTATAGCCTTTTACCAAACTTTGGTGATTTATGGAAACCAAGCAACCCGTGGAGCAACGAATCATTATTTGAAATTGGTTATCAGCCTGACTCAAAATTTAGTACAGGCACAAGAGCCACTACTATGACGTGGGCCACCAGTGACGGTGGCTGGGGCTGGTTTGGGTTAACAAGTAATCTTGAAAATGCATTTAAAAATGAAGGCGATACAATCCGCAGGGGATATACTATTTTAAAAGAAGGGCAACCTGTAGCAGGTGAAAACCGGATTTTTCCTGCATATAATAACCAGCATACATCAGGCCGCCATTCAAGAAAATTATATGTGCCTATTGCAGAAAGAGGCGGCTTATATGGTAATCAGCCATATAATCAAATCATTTTAAGATATGCTGAAGTGCTATTGATTTATGCAGAAGCTGCCGCATTTAGCGGACAGAGTA
>NZ_JACMOO010000087.1 GCF_014377975.1 Ferruginibacter sp. | reverse complement strand
GGACGGTTTATGGCACAGGAGCTAACGCTGGCGGTGCTTTAACCTTAACAAGCCCGCTTACATTTGCCAACAACAGCAACTTGGTATGGAATAGGGATGGTGGTACATTGCCCGCTACAACAGTTTTTAGCGCAGGCTCTACTTTTTCTATTATAGGAACAGGAAATGGTAGTTCCACATCGCAATTACCAGGAATAACAGCAGGGACCGCTTTTCATCATGTAATTATTAATGCACCCAATTGTAAGGCCAGTAATCCGAATTTTGGCGGAAACTTAAATACGATAAATGGTAACCTTACTATTTTATCTACGGGGATTGTCAGTTCAAAAATCAGGTTTTTAAATGGGGCTACGCAGGTAGCAAATATTTCCGGGGATCTCATTATTAATCCGCCTTTGGGGAGTCATGTAACATTTATATTGTATTCCACCGCTACGATAGCTACAGCTGAGGCAGTAAATATTGGAGGGAATTTAGTGGTAAATAATAATTTCCCTACCAGTATTACAGGTACCAACGGTACATATGCTATAGGATCAACAGCCGTTACTTTATCTGGAGCAAACCCTGCAATTATTGTAGGTATGGGTGTAACAGGATCAGGAATTGCATCTGGCAGTTATGTAACTGCTATCAGTGGTACAAGTCTTACTTTAAGTGTTGTTACAACTGCTGCCGGTACGGCTGTTCCACTATCATTTGTTCAGGCTACTGCAAATCTTCAGCTTACTGATAATAACGGTACTAATAGCCAAACCTATGTAAAAGGGAATATTACTTTTAATACGGCCACATTAAGTAACAGTGGCACCGGTTTAGGTGCCATCAATATAAACAGAACAGATGGCGTGCCGCAAATTTATACAAGAAACGGCGGTTCTATAAGCGGTTCAGCTACTTGGAATGTAATGGCCAATGCAGTTTTTGATTTAGGTGCCAGTGTATTACCCGGCGCTGCATTTACTTTAAATGCAGGTGCTACTTTACGGTCAGGTTCTGCTACAGGGTTATTAGCTAACATTACAGCAGGTACAAAAAACTTTAGCAGTGCAGCTAATTATATATTTAACGGTACAGCTGCACAAACAACTTTAAACAATTTTACCGCTACTACGCCAACTGCAAACCAGGTAAATAACCTAACCATCAGCAATGCAGCAGGAGTTACTTTAGGAAACATTTTAATAGTTGCAAATGCCACTACACTAATGAACGGTAAGCTTACATTGGGTGCCGCTAATTTAATTACAAACAGCATAACTGGATCAACCAATAGTTATGTAGTTACAAATGCTGCAGGGTTTTTAAAAGTGAATAATGTTGGCGCTGTAAATACTTTATTTCCTGTAGGTATTTCTGCAAGCAGTTATACACCGGTAGTACTTAATAACAGTGGTGCTGTAGATAACTACAGTGTAAGAATGGTTACCGGTGCTCCGGCAGGAATAAATACTTCGCCACAGGTAGATTCATCTGTAAACATTACATGGGATATAGTAGAAGATGTAGCAGGCGGAAGTAACGCTGCCATAACAATGCAATGGAATACGACCAACCAAAACAATTTTTTTAACAGTAATAATTGTGCAGTAGTACATTCAACCGGAACAGCTATTGATTACTCAGGAGCATATGTTGCTGCAACAAACCCAAGTGCCGGCGTGTATAGCGTTACAGGTACTGGCTTCACTGCATTCTCCCCTTTTGGGGTTACCAGTAAAGCTGGTTCTGTTTTGCCGTTAACTCTTTTATCTTTTAAGGCTTTAAAAAAGAATAAAAATGTGAGATTAGATTGGACCACATCAAACGAAATAAATACGAAGAAATTTTTGGTTGAAAGAACCACAGATTTACAAAAATTTGATGTTATAAAAGAAGTAAACGCAAGTGGAATCTTGAATGTAAATAATTATACAGCTTTAGACGAAAATGCCCTAAAAGGTATATCGTATTACAGGCTTAAAATTATTGATAATAACGGACAGTTTTTCTATAGCAAAATTGCGAAGGTGTTTTTTGCAGATACAAAAGCAATGTTTGTTTCGCCAAACCCTGTGGTTAATATTATTAATGTAGAACATGCCCCGGCAGGTAAAAATGCATTGTTTACCGTTTATTCAATTGAGGGTAAAAAGCTAATAACCTACGTACCAACTGCCCTTTCATCACAAACAAGTATTAACGTAAACCTAATTGCAGGTACTTATCTTTTGTATTTCACCAATAATGGAGCAATTGAAAAAACTGTAATTGTAAAAAAATAAAATTATTCCTGTATTAAAAAGCCAGTTAGAAAACATAAAAGTTAACTGACTGGTTTTTTATTTAAAGCGTTTTCTAAAACAATTATACAAAAAAATGTGATAAATGATATTTGAATAATGCAGTTAATATTTGCCTGCTCAAAATTTCTTATTGTAATATAAAATAATAGGTTTTTAATCATTCATTATTAATCGACTTTAATCAACCCAATCATAAAAATTATCGGGAACGATTGCGTAAAAAAACATTGTTAAATTAATGTTACTTTAAACTTTAAAGAGTAGCATTGAAGAAGAATTGGTTCACCAACGATTGTAGATCTCCACCTTTTAAACCAAAGACTAAAAAATGTTCAAAAAATTATTATTTATTTCCTGCATAATGTTTCTGGCGCTGGCCTCTTTTGCGCAGAAAATCATTAAAGGAAAAGTTACAGATGAAAATGGTTCTCCAATTGTAGGGGTTTCCGTAATTGAAAAAACCTCTAAAAAGGGAACACAAACTGATCAGCAAGGTAATTATAGTATTGCTGTTTCGCCTTCAGCAAAAACCTTGGTATTTTCTTCAATAGGTATTAAAAGCAGCTCTGAAAATATTATAGGTAAGGAAACTGTAAATGTAACGCTCGAAAGAAGTACCAGTACAGGTGATGAAGTTGTTGTGATAGGATATAGCACTGTAAAACGAAAAGATTTAACTGGTACTGTTTCATCAGTAGGTGCAAAGCAACTAAAAGATATACCTCTTTCCTCTGCTGCAGAAGCTTTGCAAGGAAGGTTAGCTGGTGTGCAGGTTACAGCATCTGAAGGTGCCCCGGGTGCTGACTTAATAATCAGAGTTAGAGGTGGCGGATCAATCACTCAAGATAATTCACCATTATATATAGTTGATGGCGTTCAGGTAGAAAATGCATTGTCTGTAATTTCTCCGCAGGATATACAAACCATTGATGTTTTAAAAGATGCATCAACCGCAGCAATTTATGGCGCAAGGGGAGCAAATGGTGTAATTATTATTACAACAAAACCAGGTAAACCCGGTAAAACAACTGTAACCTATAATGGTGCTTACGGAACCAGATCACTTCCTAAAAAATTAGAAGTACTAAGCCCTTACGATTTTGTAACCTGGCAGTGGGAAAGGACAAGAGGAGTAACAGTAGACAGCTCAAGTTTTGCAAAAACATACGGTACAACATGGGACACGCTTAAAAATTATCAAAATATTTCTCCAATTAATTGGCAGGAAGAAGTATTTGGTAAAAATGCTACATATCAAAATCACAACGTTTCTGTAAATGGTGGTAACCAAGCTACTTCATTCAATTTAAGCCTTACAGCAAACAGAGAAGATGGGATTTTACTTGAATCAGGTTTTGATAGAAATTTGGTAAATTTTAAACTTGATCATAAAATTTCCGATAAATTTAAAATGGGTATGACTGCCCGATATCTTGACCAATCAGTTAGAGGTGCCGGAACGACTAACAGTGGTACAAGAACAACCAATAAATTAAGAAGCACCATCACTTATCGGCCTTTTGAAATAGCAGCTACAGGCGGTGGTATCGATGATTTTGATGAAGCTTATTTTTTAGCATCATCCGGAGCTACTAATCCTATTGTTTTAACTAGGGCAGAGTATAGAAAACAATTTACCAAGGCAACTTATTTAAGTGGTTATTTAAATTACAACATCACTAAAAAGTTAGTTTTTAGAAGCACATTTGGCTTTGACAATACAGCAACCGCACAGGATCTTTTTTTTAGCAAAATAACTGGTACAGCACGCAATGCTGCATCATTGCCGGTAGCTTCAAAAGGGTTACAAAATAATAGGACCTTAACTATTTCCAACACCTTACAATACGCAATAAATAATTTTAAGAAGCACCATGATTTTAATTTTTTGGTTGGACAGGAGATTATCGACGTAAGAGTTAATAATTCTTTTTTTCAGACCAATTATTTCCCTTCAGATATTTCTCCACAAAAAGCTTTGGCTAATATGGGTCTTGGTTCTTCACCTTCTAGTCTTCTTCAGCAACCATTGCCTTTTACATTTGTTAATCCACCAAGCAGAATAGCCTCTTTTTTTGGAAGAGTTAATTATGCATTTGATGATAAATATTTAGCCACCTTTAATCTAAGATCAGATCGGTCTTCAAAATTTGCTCCTACCAATGGTAATTTAATTTTCCCATCTGGATCAGTTGCATGGCGCTTTACAAAAGAAAATTTATTTAAAAATGTTAAATGGTT
>NZ_JACMOO010000010.1 GCF_014377975.1 Ferruginibacter sp. | reverse complement strand
TGGTTGCAGTTGGATAATTGGGATGTTCCACATTTTCGCCCCTTTCCAGCATCAGCACTTTTAACCCCTTTTCACATAGCTCTTTGGCGGCCCATCCGCCGCTAATTCCAGAGCCTACAATGATTACATCATAGGTATTTTGTGTAGTAGCTTTATTATTAATCTGTGTGGATTGCTGAGGCATATTTTTTATTTATGTGAATGGTAAATTTACAACCCGGTAACTAATAAAAAATGACAAGGGGATGGTAATTTTTTTGTCGAAAATATATTTTTATGATACAGGTATTTTAAAAGTAGAAATACTTAAAGGTTGAATATATATTTACAGACCTGCATCACAACCAATGGGTGAACCCGGAGGCGCCGGTTCATGCAGGGTTGGTTTTGATTTTTCAGGGGTCTTTATTCTTTCAAGCGCCAATAGCAGATAGCCTTTACTGTTAGTATCTGTTGTTGTTTTTAATTGTGCAGTTGCATACTTTTTTATTTCATCAATTGCAGTAAGTAGTTGTGCTTTGGTGGCAAAAGAAGCGTCTTCATTGATAGATGTTGCCAGCAGGTAAGTTAGCAGCAACTGCCCGTTCTGTTGTTGTATCATTCCTGGCAAACCCGTTAAACGGGGGGCTTTCCAGGTTTTTGCAGTTAACACTGCAATCATATCATCAATACCCAGCCCGTTATTTTCTGCCTGGTACTGCACCATCCTGTTTAAGCGGCTGGCATTAAATAAAAATGATAAAGGTAAATCAGCAGCAGCTTCGGCGGCAGCCAGCGGATCAAAAGCAAGACCGGTACGCCGCTTAAATAATTCCCTGTTATAATCATACCCTGCCGGGCGGGGAGGTATTAGTTTGATAATCTTTTCGGGTAATGCAAGTACCAGGGGGTCCATACATTCTACCACAGCATTTAACGCAGTTAATTGTTGCTGCCTGGTAACTGGCTGCGTTACTATTTGTCCGTCTCCCCGCAGGGCATAAGAATAATACATGCCACCTACTTCTTTAATAACCGCCTCTACCTGGTAACGGTGAAAAAGATATACCGGTACCAGCACATCTTCCAGCATGGCCATGGGTGTACCTTTCCGGATATTGTTTTCGCCAAATTGTGACAATGCTTTGGCACGTACTTTCAGTACATTTTTTAGTTCACTTACCGGATCTTTTCCATTATCCCATAAATGTGCATTGGGGTGCAACCCGCCCGGATCACGGGCATCCCTGTCGGAAATAAAAGTTAGGCCATTGCCTGCTGCATCACTTAATATTTTATTTAAAGCCGCGGCTTCATTTGTTTGCTTTGAAAATTGCTGGTAACCATATTGAATACTTACTTTATCCCAGTCACCAATTTGGTTGGTGTAAGCATCGCTTAAATCAATTTCATTATTGCTGTTTAAACTTACCATTGGTGGTGGATAGTCCATGACACTTGCCCGGTTTTGTGCACTGGAAATATAGTTATGCATTAGCCCCAAAGTATGACCCACTTCATGCGCTGCCAATTGCTTTAAGCGTTGCAAAGCCATTGTAAGCATCTTATTATCTGCAGGCAATCCGTCTTTTTCAAACGGTGCCAGCAAGCCCTGCGCTATCAGATAATCCTGCCTTACCCGCAGCGAGCCCAGTGTTACATTGCCTTTTATTATTTCGCCTGTGCGTGGATCCACCACAGCATTACCAAAACTCCAGCCCCTGGTGGAACGGTGTACCCAGTTAATCATATTATACCGCAGGTCCATCGGATCTGCACTATCCGGTAAAATTTTTACCTGGAAACCATTGATAAAACCAGCACTTTCAAAAGCCTGGTTCCACCAACCTGCCCCCTCCAGCAAAGCACTTCGAATGGGTTCGGGTGTTCCGTTATCTAGATAATAAATAATGGGTTTTATGGCTTCGCTTTTTACTGCGGAGGGATCCTTTTTTTGCAAACGGTGGCGAATGATATAATTTTTCTGAATCGGTTCTGTTATGGGTGTGCTGTAATCAAAATAAGAGTTTGTAATAAAAGGCGAACGGGCATCATACAGCCTTGTTTCAAAATTGTTGTCGGGCAATTGTATAAAAGAGTGATGCATGCGCAAGGTAATAGCTTCTGCTTTCGGCGTTACCGGGCTTATAAAATTACCTGGCTTTCCATCCTTATTTACAAAGGTAACCGTGGTTTCAAACTCTGTATTTAAAGGGAAATTTTTGGTACGTGGATAATACAATGCACTACGGGAAACATCCAAAAAGTAACTTCCCTGTTGGGCATTTTGTAACCGGTTAGCAACCTGCATTGCATCCCTTAATAAAAAATCAGTTGCATCCACCAATACGCTGCCATCACTTTCGGCCGCTATGGTAAAACCCCAAATGGTGGATTGTGCGAAGGATTGTTCAACGGCCCTTTTTTCTGCTGCATCGCCAGTAACTGCCCTGTAAGCGTAGTTGGGTTCAATCAGTAAAATTTTATTACCTGCCCTGCTGAATTTTACAATGTAAGTAGTGCCCATTATTCCCCTGTCGAGCCCTATGTCATTGGAGCCAAGCCCAGCCGGCAACGATGTCTGGTATAATATTTCTTCCTCCAGTTTATTTATCTGTAACCATACTTTCCCTGTACTTTTATCTAGGTAAAAAGTAAAAAAGCCTTCATAGGGCTTCATATTTTTTGTTTTTTCTTTTATTGAATTGGTTTGTGCCATTGAGCAAAAAGGAACGAAAAGCAATAGGAAAATAAAACGTTGCATGATAATTATTTTATTGATACACAAAATACAAAGGATTGGCTAAATACTGACAAGGAAGGAATTTTAAATTTATCCGGCCAGATACATAGATTTTTTTGTTGTATGGTTCCCTTTTATAAGAGGCCATTATAAAAAACGAATCATCAAACTACAAACAATAAGGGCCACTTTATTGTGAGAATCCTATTCGACAGTTTCTATAAAATAAAAAAAACCTCTATAAAATGGAAAGAAGTTGAAATGTGATCATTACAAGTGTTTGACAATAAGTACCTTATTTTTTGGCACCGAAATAGTACTTAGTAATTAAACGGACAATTAAAAGAATTTTTACGTACCCCACAAACCCCCAAAATATGAAAACGATTTTTACAACTGTCCTTGGTTTAGTTGCCCTTGCGTTGGTAAATACAAATATTAAGGCACAATGTGTAAGCCCGGGTTTGGTATTTGCCAACCCCACGCTTGTTTCCGGCACAGCACTTTCAGAAGGTGCAATTTATAAATTCCCCAACGTTACAGCAGGAATTGATTGTTACATCGCCTTGGTAAAACTGAATGGCGGTGCAACGCTGGTAAGTATGGAAACACCCGGACAAGGTTATGCGGATGCTTGGCAACCCATCATTAATGGCCCAGGCACGCCATCAGGTAATAAATCCTGGATTGACTGGGATATAACTTTTAAAACAAATGCAGGCGTTAGTTATGCTTTTCCCTGCCTTGACCTGTCAGCCATTGATGTTGATGGAGATAACCAAACCATTGGAGAGTTTGTACAATCAGCAGGACAGGCGGGTTATAGCCTGCCTTCTCCCACTTTATTAACCATCACAAATATGGGCAGCGGCAGAATTGAAGCCCAGGCATCCGTTGTCAACCGTCCGGGTATTGATACGATGTCTATGGATTCAAGAATTGGGTTCCTTTATACTAACAAAAATAGTATACAGTTAAGTTTAGGATCAAAAGTAATAAACAATCCAGGGGGCGCCACGCAAAGATTAAACTGTATGTATTTTAAAAAAATGATGCTTTCCAACTACTCGGTTTTACCAGTAAAATATATATCATTTAAAGTAACCGCCATGGAGAAAGAAGTAAACCTTAACTGGATTGCAGACAATGAAGTAAACTACAGCTATTTTGATGTGGAACGTTCTTTTGATGGCAACAAATTCAGTTCAACCGGGATAATTATAAAGGGATTTAGCAATGGAATTAATAATAGTTACCAGGTAAGTGATAAGGATGCCGCTTTAGCTGGAAAAACCGTTGCATATTACCGTTTAAAAGAGGTGGATATAAGTGGCCCAATCACCTATAGCAAAGTAGAAATGGCAACGTTTCATGCCAATAAGGGCATAACAATAAAGGCATCTCCCAATCCGTTTACAGAAAATTTAGCCATACATGTTACAGCTTTACAAAGCGGCAATGGTATAATTAAAATGAAGGACGTAACCGGCCAGTGTGTGGTAACAAAAAATGTAATCATCAGCAAAGGCCAAAATACTTTTCAGCTCAGTGGCATGAGTGGTTTACCAAAAGGTTTATACATAGCGCAGGTATCAGTTAACGGAGTGATAGCAGATAATGAGAAAATAATGAAATAATAAATACCTCTTACAATCAATTATTTAAAACTATCATTTGTTATAAAAACAAAATGATAGTTTTTGTTCCTATCTTTTTTTTAAGATACCATTTTAACATTAATAACGGCTGCTGTTTTTATACAAAGTATAAATATTTTATGGCAAAGCGCCGATACATACCTTGCCAATTTTTTACAAACTGCAACATTGGGTCGTTCCTGCAATATTTAATTTATACTTTTCGGTTTAGGCGAATTAAATTGTAGTAAAGGATTAAGATTTTTACTTTTTTGCAGGTAGCCCTGATCTTTTTTTTATCAGGATACAAAAGAAAGCAGTATCCGGAAAAACTAAGAAATGTTTTTCGGATAAAATTAATTATTCTCTCCCGTTAACACAACCGTTCAAATTTTTAATCGTTTCTTATATTTCATTACAAGGCCGGACTGATTTTTTAGCAACAATACTTATCTTGCACCCAATTTTAAAACTCCAAAACCTTGTTGTATTGAAACACCTGTTACTGCTTCCGCTTTGCTTTCTTACTATTTTTGTTTTTGCTCAAAAAAAAAACAGTGGCTACCAATTGCATATTCATAAAACATCTTTGCCCATAAAGATAGATGGTGAACTGAATGAACAGGCCTGGAAAGATGCCGCGGTAGCAGATAATTTTTTTATGGTGCTACCGATGGATACCAGCCACGCTAAAGTTAAAACATCGGTGCGCATGACTTATGATGCACAAAATATTTACATCATTGCAGTGTGCTATCTTACCAAACAAGCACCTTACATGGTAGAATCTTTGAGAAGGGATTTTAGTTTTGGCAAAAATGATAATTTCATATTTTTTATAGATCCCTTTGATGATCGTACCAATGGATTTACTTTTGGTGCCAATGCTGCCGGTGCCCAGTGGGATGGCAGTTTATACAGCGGTGGCAGTGCTGATCTTAGCTGGGATAATAAATGGGTTTCCGTTGTAAAAAATTATCCTGATAAATGGATTTTTGAAGCAGCCATTCCTTTTAAAACAATCCGCTATAAAAAGGGCATTACCCAATGGGGTATTAACTTTAGCAGGTTAGATATTAAGGAAGCTGAAAAATCAAGCTGGACACCCATTCCAAGACAATTTCCCACAGCTTCATTGGCCTATACCGGCACACTTATCTGGGATGAAGCGCCGCCTGAAGCGGGTGCAAACATCTCTGTAATTCCGTACGTTTTAGGCGGACTTACTAAAGATTATGATGCTAAAAAACCTACCACCTACAGAAAAGATATTGGTGCTGATGCTAAAATCGCTCTTTCGTCTTCCCTTAATTTAGACCTTACTGTAAACCCCGATTTTTCGCAGGTAGAAGTAGATAAACAGGTTACCAACCTTGACCGGTACGAATTATTTTTTCCGGAAAAAAGACAATTTTTTTTAGAAAATGCAGACTTGTTTGCCAATTTTGGTTATACCAATATACGTCCATTTTTTTCACGGCGTATTGGTTTGGGCGTACCCATTAGTTATGGTGCCAGGCTTAGCGGCAGTATTGATAAAAACTGGCGCATCGGCGTAATGGATATGAAAACAAAAAGCCAGGATGAAACCGGATTACCGGCACAAAACTTTACGGTACTGGCCTTACAACGGCGTTTGTTTGCCAGGTCCAACATACGGTTTATGTTTGTAAATAAACAGTCGGTAAATTACCAGCCGGGTAAAGACAGTACCAAACCTGTATATTCTTTATACAACCGCAACCTGGGCATTGAATATAACCTTGCATCCGTCAATAATGCCTTTACTGGAAAAGCGATGATGTTAAAGTCTTTTAGTCCAGGCAAATCAACCGGCGATTTTGTGCATGCGGCCAACCTGCTGTACACTGGTAAAAAATGGATGCTTGCCTGGCAGCATGAAATTGTTGGCAAAAGTTATAATGCAGAAGTAGGCTATGTGCCACGGAACAATTACATCAAAATTAATCCGCAGATTGGCTATAACTTTTTTCCAAATAGAAAAGGAAAGGTATTAAGCCATGGCCCTTTATTAAGCTCTACCTACTTTTTCAATACTAAATTTCACCAGACAGATAATGAAACCTACCTGGACTATAAAATAAGTTTACGCAACCAGAGCGTATTTGATGCCTGGGTGGCCCATGACTATGTTGAGCTGCTAAAACCATTTGACCCAACCAATTCTGGAAAAGACTCACTGCAAACCGGCAGCAAACACAGCTGGGATGCATGGGGAACTTCCTATACATCCAAGCCGCAAAAGTTATTTACCTATGCATTTTCTACCAGGTATGGCGGGTATTATGCCAATGGTACCAGGCTCAATCTTACAACGGATCTGGGATACCGCTTTCAGCCTTTTGTAAACATTACTTTAAGTGCCAGTTACAATCGCATTGCCTTACCCAAGCCTTGGGGAGTTACTAATTTTTGGCTAATTGGCCCACGCATTGATGTTACCCTTACCAACACATTTTTCTTTACGGCTTTTGTACAATACAATAACCAGCAAAAAAATGTGAATGTAAATACAAGGCTGCAATGGCGCTATAAACCTGCCAGCGACTTTTATATTGTTTACACAGACAATTATTATACAGCGCCTCTTTTTATCCGCAACCGTGCGCTGGTGCTAAAGTTTACTTACTGGTGGAGTATGTAATTCAAAAATATGAAATATGAATTGTGAGTTATGAATTATAAATTATGTAAATCCCTGAATAGAGTTAACTGCTTCAGCTATAGCTTTATAGTTTACTAATTATTAATTGTTAATTATTAATTAATTCCGCCTTAGTTTTATTATATGAAAAGAATAACCCTCCTTTTTATTTTTACACTTGCATTTGCCTGTTCTTTTGCTGTTAAAAAAGATGCCGATTTACTTGTTTATCATTGTACCATTTATACGGTGGATGCGGCATTCACGACTGCTGAAGCGATGGTGATCAGTGAGGGTAAGATAATTGCAACTGGCAAAAAAAATGATCTTGAAAAAGAATATAATTGTAAAGAGAAATTAGATGCGCAGGGTAAATTTATTTATCCCGGTTTTATAGATGCCCATGCCCACTTTGTTGGCTATGGCATCAGTCTGCAACAGGTAGTGTTAACCGGTACCAGCAGCTGGAAGGAGGTTATTGAAAAGGTAAAAACTTTTGCCACAGAAAATAAAGAAGGCTGGTTAACCGGCCGCGGCTGGGACCAGAACGACTGGCCTGTAAAAGAATTTCCCACCAACGAACAATTAACTGCATTGTTCCCAGACAGACCGGTTTTATTGGAACGGGTGGACGGGCACGCATCCATTGCCAATAAAAAAGCGCTGGAACTTGCCGGAATAAAAGCCGGTGACGCTGTTAATGGTGGTGAAATAGAAACGAAAAATTTTACAACCGGTGGCGTTGTCACTCAACAGCTCACGGGTATTTTAATTGATAACGCGGTTAAACTGGTAGCATCAAAAATACCTGCCGCTACTGCAACGCAATTTAAAAAAGCATTACAGGCAGCACAAAAAAACTGCTTTGCCGTTGGTTTAACAACCATTGACGATTGTGGCCTGGATTATGAAGTGGCGGAGCAAATAGAAAAATTACAGCAGACTGGCATTTTAAAAATGCGGCTGTATGTTATGCTGAGTGATGCAAAAAAGAATTATGACTGGCTCGAAAAAAATGGCATCCGGAAAACAGACCATCTCAATATCCGCAGTATTAAAATGTATGGTGATGGCGCACTTGGTTCAAGAGGTGCCTGCCTGCTGCAACCCTACAGCGATAAGCCCGATCACTATGGATTTTTATTAAGCAGCCCCGAACATTTTGATTCAGTAGCAAACTGGGTTATACAAAAAGGTTTTCAATTATGTACCCATGCTATTGGAGACAGCGGTAACAGAACCTTGCTCAAAATTTATGCAAAATATTTAAAAGGTCCCAATGATTTAAGATGGCGCATAGAACATGCACAGGTAATTAATCCGGATGATTTTAATTTGTTTGGTGCTAACAATATCATCCCTTCCGTACAGCCTACACATGCCACAAGTGATATGTATTGGGCAGATAAAAGACTGGGTAAAAAAAGAGAAAAAGGGGCTTATGCCTACAAACAATTGTTACAGCAAAACGGTTGGATTCCTCTTGGAACAGACTTTCCGGTGGAAGACATTTCTACCTTTAAAACTTTTTATGCAGCCGTAGTTAGAAAAGATGCCAAAGGCTGGCCTGCTGCCGGGTTTCAAATGGAGAATGCTTTATCAAGAGAAGAAACATTGCGGGGGATGACCATCTGGGCTGCCAAAGCCAACTTTGAAGAAAATGAAAAAGGCAGCATTGAAAAAGGAAAGCTGGCAGATTTTGTTATACTGGATGCGGATATTATGAAAGTAGTTGCACAAAAATTATTAAACGTAAAAGTACTGGCAACTTTTTTAGGTGGTGAAAAAGTGTACAGCACACCCTGACGTTGTTACCTTACTTTTTACAATACCCTGTTTTGGATGATGTGAATAAATGCATTACATTTTGTAATTAACTGGATTGAGGCACCCACACAATACAAAAAACGAACCTGATCACCGTTAATATTCAATCAGTTTAGTAAAGCGTAAGGTGCATGTAAATACGTAAATACAAACGTTTCCTGTAATTGTCCGGCAACATCCGTCATCAAAATAATAAATGGAAACAATAAAAATCTCAACGAAATCTAAACCACCCTATTTATTAGGTCTATTATGTCTAATACCTTTTGTTGGTCCGTTTGTTGGTGTAGGACTTTTGTTATACGGACTACTAAAGTATAAAGACAAATGGCTTTCTATAATTGGTGCAGCAGGTATTTTATGGACAATTATTGTTTACTCAACTCTTTTCTATGCAGGGACACATGCTTCAGTTTTCAAAAAAGGTTTTGAAGGCATTTCCCAAATGCAATTAAACAGTCTTGTAAAAAATGTTGAGTTTTATAAAATGCAACATGGACAATATCCTGAAAGTTTAAAGCAACTTTTAGATGATGATAAATTAGCACCGATTAATGACGTAGCTCAAGGTATGAATAGAAAAGAAAATTCATATTACAATTATGAAAAATCGGTGAAAAGTATTCACTTTTTTCATCAGGACAAGACGGATTGGCAAATACTAAAAACGATTTATTTCCGCAAGTGACAATTACGGACAGTAGCAAAATTGGTTTAATAAAGCGTCGTTGACAAAATACAACTACTCTTCCCGAGCCTTGTGTGTTTCCCCCCATCATTACACTTTGCCCCCGTGGTCGGTGACTTCACCGAACACAGCCATCATTACACTTTACCAAAGACAGCGTGGATAAAATTTACCGGAATAAAATATCTTGTAAATTTTAATGAATTACTCTTGACCAGAAGTCGTGTTCGGTGAAGACACCGACACGGAAGCAAATTTACCGTAGTATCCCCTACGGAATAACAAGTATTGAAATCTTACAGCCACTCTTTCATTATAGCACCCGGCGCTCAACTCATTAACCGCTTCGCTGCACACACACAAAAGTATTTGTAAAAAATGAGCTCGCAGTCGTTTCTATAGCTTCAGCAAAACAGCAGCTTCAGTCCCGGCAGATATTTATAAATTTAGCTTTGGGATATAATTTTTACATTTATTTTTCAATGTAACTTTTGTATCAGCCTACGCTTTTCAACACCTGTTCTTCGTAGATACCTGTCCGTTGTATTCCACGTACAGTTAACCTTACTGCTTTCACACTTTAAGATGAAATCAATCCTATTATTTATTTTACTCCTAGCATCATCTATATTTTTTTCCGGATGTAAAGATTCTGAAAATTCTTCCTACGCAAAAAGAATGTCGCTGGAAGTTTCGGATATTATAAAATCAAAATCCCTTTTTTCTGATTCTTTGAACTGGAATTAAATAACTGACCACTATTAATTTATCCGACGGAACATTTTTAAATTTAGCGACATCGAATGTAGCCGACAGGTCACATAAAGTATATTTAAACAAAATTATCCCTGACGTGATTGTAAATACACAAACTAATTCTAAGGTGGATGAAACACTGGATGCTGCAAAGAAATGGCTTTTAGAAGCTGACAATAAATAACGGCATACATATTTGCGTGAATGCAAGCATGGCTTACCTGTGAACAATGAGCAATGAAATATATTTATCTAAATTTCTGGCTGCAAAAACTCCGTTGTAAGAAAGTAATTAACATGAACTTTTAACTATAAATTTGATAATGGTTCCGGCATCCGGAATTTTTAACTGAATGCCTGCGTAAATGCGTAGCCGATATTTGTAAGCCAGGATATCCTGCAAACTTTATAAATAAAACATCATCAATAACTTTTTATAAAATAAAGAAATGAAACAATCAGTTTTTTTACTAAAAATGGTTATCATCATGAGTACATTATTTTCATGCACTACCATACCCAAAGGAGCAGTGGCTGTAAAATCTTTTGACAAGCAAAAATATCTTGGCAAATGGTACGAGATTGCCAGAATAGATTTCAAATTTGAAAGAAATTTAAATAATACAACTGCTGAATATTCTCTAAATAAAAATGGCAGTATTAGAGTTGAAAACAGAGGATACAATATCAAAAAAGAAAAATGGACAAAAGCTGTTGGTATAGCAAAGTTTGTAAAAGAAGATGATATTGCAATGCTTAAAGTATCGTTTTTTGGACCTTTCTATGCCGGATACAATGTAATAGCCATTGACCCTAATTATACCTACGCACTTGTTGCTGGAAAGAATCTTAAATTTCTGTGGATTTTATCCCGTGACACCACTATACCAGACGAAATAAAAACTCAATATTTGAAAATTGCGGAAGAAATTGGCTACAATACATCCAACCTTTTGTGGGTTAAACATAACAAAAATAAATAAGGCCGGCACATAATAGCGTAAGCAAGGGAATTTTTAGTGCAACTGGCGCAGGCGTGTAGTATAAAAAGAAAAAGTTGCGTTGTTTGCAAAGGCGGTGTGCCTGACGATAGGAATGAGGATCGGTCCTGGAGCAAGCTTCCTGTGCCGGGGTATCCGCATGTTGAGGCAGGGTACAAAATAAATGCCGGCTGGCATTGATATGCAAAAATTAGTAAATAATAAAAGGAATTAGTGGCAGGGATTTTTCGATTTTACCTCATTGAATTATTGCTGATAAATCATAGTGGTTTGCCAGATTTTCAAACAATAAAAAACCTCCGCTACCGGAGGCTTTTTACAAAAGGTAATTCAAAATAGTATTGGTTAGTTTCAAGGGATTTAATTTATTTTTTGTGGTATCAGATAAGGGGATAAAGTTCCAATAATTCTGCACGTTTATGTGTAGTTGATACAATCAAATCAGTGTAGTAATTTCTTCATTATATTTATGACGATTGTAAAAATGAACTGATCTTTCCTCTCCTTTCAATATTGTTCAACATCATTTTTAAATATTATTATGCCAAGTGAAAAAGAAAACATGCTATCCGGAAAGTTGTATAAATCCTTTGGTGAGGAGTTAACTGCAGAGCGGCAATGTGCAAAAGAATTAGTTTTTGATTTCAATGGATTAAGGCCTGCCGACACAATAGCCCGTCATGAAATTATTAAAAAATTATTTGGTAAAACCGGTAACACTTTTTTTATTGAACCGCCTTTCAGGTGCGACTATGGCTACAATATTGAGATCGGTGAAAATTTTTATGCCAACTATAACTGCATCATTTTAGATTGCGCAAAAGTGATGATTGGAAACAATGTTTTTATCGGTCCCAATGTAAGTATTTTTACTGCTGGTCATCCCATACATGCTGCCATAAGAAACCAGGAACTGGAATACGCTTTTCCCATAACCATTGGCAACAATGTATGGATAGGGGGAAATACTGTTATAAATCCTGACGTTAGTCTTGGTGATAATTCCGTTATTGGTTCGGGCAGTGTAGTAACAAAAAATATTCCTGCCAACACAATTGCAGCAGGTAATCCATGCAGGGTTTTGCGGCAAATTACTGAAGAGGATAGGTTGTATTATTTCAAAAAAATTCCCCTTGAATAATGTATTTTTCAGTTTAACTGTAAAGGTGCCTGCTGGACAGGTTTAAAGGCGTTTATTTAATTCCTTTTCCCTTTGTAATACAACAGATACGATTTTTTCAATGGGCCGTGAAACCCGTTGCATTTAAGACAAAACCCCGTCAAAGTTGAGCTGGTTTGATTTACAGATGGGTAAGCACCTATCTTCAAATACTTTTTTGCAAGAGCAGCAGAATTTTTGATAAGTATTTTGTTAAGGGCTATTCCATCAGTCTGTAAAAGTTAGCAACTCATGGATACAGCAAATAAAAAATCCCCTCCGAAAAATGAAGGGGATCTTTTATTATTTTGAAATGCGGTTGTATTAGTAACCTCCCATTCCGCCCATATCAGGCGCACCACCGCCATGGCTGTGGCCTGCATCTTCTTTAGGCCTGTCGGCTATTACACATTCTGTTGTTAACAACATACCTGCAATAGAAGCAGCATTTTCCAATGCTACACGGGCAACTTTTGTTGGATCAATTACACCAGCCTTAAACATATTTTCATATACTTCAGTACGGGCGTTGAAACCATAATCACCTTCGCCTTCCTTAATATTCTGTACAACGATTGAACCTTCAATACCACAATTGGCAACTATCTGGCGCAATGGTTCTTCAATAGCACGTTTAACGATGGCAATACCAGTTGCTTCATCAGCATTCAATGCACCTTTCAGTTTTTCCAAACCTGCAATGGCACGAATGTAGGCTACACCACCACCTGGTACTATACCTTCTTCCACCGCTGCTCTTGTAGCATGCAATGCGTCGTCAACACGGTCTTTCTTTTCCTTCATTTCTACTTCGGTAGCAGCTCCTACATACAACACTGCAACACCTCCGGCCAATTTAGCCAAACGCTCCTGTAGTTTTTCTTTGTCGTAATCAGAAGTGGTATTTTCTACCTGTGCTTTAATCTGATTAACACGTGCAACGATATCAGATTTTTTACCTTTACCACCAACGATAACTGTATTGTCTTTATCAATGGTTATTGAAGTAGCCTGGCCAAGAGAAGTAAGTTCAACACCTTCTAATTTATTACCCAGATCTTCGCTGATAACGGTACCACCGGTTAAAGCAGCAAGGTCATTCAACATTTCTTTTCTTCTATCGCCAAAGCCTGGTGCTTTTACTGCAGCCACCTTGATGGTACCACGTAATTTGTTTACCACCAATGTTGCCAATGCTTCACCATCCAGATCTTCTGCAATGATCATTAACGGACGTCCACTTTGTGCTACCTTTTCCAATACACTCAGAATATCTTTCATTGCAGAAATCTTTTTATCATAAATCAGGATAAAAGGATTTTGTAATTCAGCCTGCATTTTTTCGCTGTTTGTAACAAAGTATGGAGAAATATATCCCCTGTCAAATTGCATACCTTCCACCACATCTACTGTAGTATCTGTACCTTTTGCTTCTTCAACAGTAATAACACCTTCTTTACCAACCTTAGCCATTGCCTGTGCAATCAACTTTCCAATTTCATTATCATTATTGGCAGAAATAGTTGCAACCTGCTCAATCATTTTACTGTTGTTACCAACATCTTTTTTCTGAGCTACAAGGTTTTCAACTACCGCTCTTACAGCTTTGTCGATACCACGTTTTAAATCCATTGGGTTTGCTCCGGCAGCAACCATTTTCAGACCTTCACTGATAATACTTTGAGCCAATACAGTTGCAGTTGTAGTACCGTCACCTGCAATGTCTGCAGTTTTAGAAGCTACTTCCTTATCCATTTGTGCGCCCATATTTTCAATAGGGTCTTCCAATTCAATTTCTTTTGCAACGGTAACACCATCTTTAGTTACCTGTGGTGCACCAAACTTTTTTTCAATTACCACGTTACGACCTTTTGGTCCAAGCGTTACTTTAACCGCATTAGCCAAAGTATCCACGCCCTTTTTCATTTTATTGCGTGCTTCTATATCGAAGAATATCATTTTTGCCATATACTTAATTTGAAAATTTAAAAATTTGAAAATTTGAAAATATTTATATCTCTAAGTACTAAATTTTTACATTGAGCCATTGAGTCATTTTCACATTAACTAAACAATTGCCAGAATATCACTTTCTCTCATTATCAGGTACTCAACACCTTCAAACGTAATTTCAGTACCGGAATATTTACCGTACAAAACAGCATCGCCCGCTTTTACCGTAACTGGTTCATCTTTTTTACCAGGACCCGCTGCCAATACAGTACCATGCTGTGGTTTCTCTTTTGCAGTATCCGGAATAATAATGCCCCCTGCAGATTTTTCTTCTGCAGCCGCTGGTTTCACAATCACCCTGTCATGCAAGGGTGTAATGTTTAACTTCTTAGCCATAATAGTGTTGATTTTTTATTTGTTTAAAGTAGATGCCTCGTTTAAATCGGGCAAATCTCCTGCACCAATTTTGTACCAAAATCGATTACTGGCATACTTGTCAGTTTAACGGGATGATTGTCAGTAAATAGTCAGGTAATGGCAGACATTTTTTCATAGTACCCTTTATTTTAAAATCTGAAGGTTCAATGGCCTCACAGGTACTTTTTACACTTATCCCTGTTGCACTTACCGCTGCCAAATTTTAATCCCTTAGATTTACCATCCAAATTAAAGTTCTTTAGCATGATCAGCAGACGAAATATACGGGTTAAAGTAATGCAAAGCTTATACACCATGGATAGTATGAGCAGTGATATAAATACTGCCGAGGCTGTACGCCAGTTAAAAAAACAGATTGACCAAACCCGAAAATTATTTGTTTACCTCGTTTACTTTTTAAGTGAAGTGGCCAGGTATGCAGAAAAAGATGCACTAAAAAAAGCATCAAAACATTTACCTACCGAACAGGATCTTAATGTAAATACCAAAATTGTTGGTAACCAGTTGCTCTGGAAAATTGTAGAAGAGCAAAGCTATGTAGCCGCGTGCACCGAAACCAAACCGCAGTTACTGATTGATGAAGAATTGTTAAAGAAAACTTATCAGGCATTGGTACAATCTGAAGAATATATTGATTACACTGGTTTGCAGAGCCGCGAAAAAAAAGGTGAAAAAGATATTCTGGAATTTATTTTTACTGATCTGATGTTGCCCAACGAAAACTTCATCAGCCATGTAGAAGAGTATTTTATTAACTGGGATGATGATGCCGAAATGATGAATATTTTAATACTTAACTTTTTACAAAAACCAGCCAGTTATAATTTTAACGAATTTGTCAGCAAAGAGAAATGGGATTTTGCCAAAGGACTTTTGGAAACAACCATTGAAAAGAAAGAAGTTACGCTGGAATTGCTAAAACCCAAATTAAAAAATTGGGATGCCGATCGTATTGCTGCCCTCGACCTGATTATTATTGAAATGGGGATTTCTGAATTTCTGTTTTTTGAAACCATCCCAACCCGTGTAACCATCAATGAATACATTGACCTGGCAAAAGATTACAGCACGCCGCAAAGCGGACAATTTATTAATGGTATTTTAGACAACATTCATAAAGAACTGAGCGCAGAAGGAAAGATCAACAAAAAGACTTTTAAAAACAGCACGCTTTAATTATTAATTTTTTAATGGACAATTGATAATAAGCAGATTGACTATTGCAAATGAAAAACTATGTATTTATTTGATGCTTTGCTTTTAACGTTTAGCTTTTAACACATAACTTTGAAAAAATTGGCGGATGAAAAAATATGTTTTGTTTTTGATGATTATAAATGCTTTTAGCAGCTGCGATGTACGCAGAAAAGATAAAGTGGCAGATGGTACGGCATCATTAACAGGGATAACGGCGATGGATAGCACCACCATACAAATTATTGACACCGCCTACAATTTTGGCACGGTAAGCGAAGGGGAAAAAGTAACTTATAATTTCAGGTTTAAAAATAATGGCAGTAAACCGCTGGTTGTAACCGACACCCATGCAAGTTGTGGTTGTACTGTTCCGGAAAAACCTGAAAAGCCGATTATGCCTGGAGAAACCTCTTTTATAAAAGTTGTATTTAACAGCAAAGGAAAAGTTGGGCACAACGAAAAAACTATCACTGTTGTATCCAATGCCAATCCCGCTTTTCCACCCCTGATTTTAAGGGGCGAAATAACACCGGTAAAATAAAACCATTTAATTTTTAATAATCAATTCACCACACATGCAACTACTAAGTATTTTTTTAATGATGGATCCGCAGGGCAAAGGCAGCAGCAGTTTTTCTTTAATTTTTATGGGGCTGATGATTTTAGTTTTCTGGATGTTCATGATTCGTCCGCAGGCAAAAAAGGCAAAACAGCAAAAAACGTTTATAACCGATCTTAAAAAAAGCGATAAAGTAGTTACCATTGCGGGCATCCATGGTACCATCAATAAAGTAAATGAAGATGGTACCATCAGCCTGGAAGTTAGTCCGGGCAGTTATCTTAAAATTGAAAAAAGTACCATCAGCATGGAGATGACTGCGGCTATCAATAAGGTAGTTACAGAAACCAAGGCTTAAATAATTTTTATTGAATACATTTGACCGGTTGTTTCTGCGACCGGTTTTTTATTGCAATCAAGTCTGTCAAAAAGAATGCGGATAAAGGCAGAGAACCGGGGCTTCAAAAATTAATTATCAATTTCTCCCATTAAAATTATCTAATAAATAAATATCCATTGATTTTAAAGATTGGCATAACAGGTGGTATTGGAAGCGGTAAAAGTACCGTAGCTAAAGTATTTGAAATATTGGGCATACCTGTTTATTACGCAGATGACGCTGCTAAAAAACTGATGAATGAAGATGGGGCGCTAAGAGAAAAACTCGTACACAGTTTTGGAAAAGACACCTACAGAAACGGAACATTAAACCGGCAGTATATTTCCGGCCTGGTTTTTAATGATCCGCAACAACTGGCATTGCTCAACAGTATTGTACACCCTGCTACCATTGCAGATGCAGATAAGTGGATGCAGCAGCAAACCTCTCCCTACGCCATTAAAGAAGCTGCACTTATATTTGAAAGCGGTGCTGAAAAATATCTTGACAAAGTTATTGGGGTTTATGCTCCTGTTCCGTTGCGCCTGCAACGGGTAATGCAAAGAGATGGCATCAGCGAAGCCGCCGTTTTAGTAAGGCTTAACAAGCAAATGGACGAGAATAAAAAAATGCAATTATGTGATTACGTTATACACAACGATGAACAGGAGTTACTGATTCCCCAGGTGCTTACACTTCATACTATTTTGCAAGAACTATCGGAGAAGAAATATTTTTTATGAAATATGAATTATGAAATATGAATTGTAAAATTTCAAATTGCCCGACTCATATGGAAAAAAGACATTGCTACATTTGTCTCCTGCTAAATGTTTTTTGCAGATTACTTTAAACAACTCATAACTCATAACTTATAACTCTTAACTTATAGCTTATAACTTCTAACTCAAATTTTCTAATTCTTCACCGCTTTATCAATATCCGCCCAGCCCCACTTGCCCTGTACCACGGAGCCTTTCATTAAAAATAAGGTTGGGTTAGCTCTTGCGGCAGTTTTTACCGCAGTGGCATCACAGGTTAATACCTGCACCTGGTATTGATTCTTTCTGTTAAAAAAAATAGTGGCTTTATCTCTGTCAGCAGTTACAATATACAACGGCCTGTTTTGCTTTTTGGCTTTTTGCCATAGGTTTGTAAAAGCGGTTGACCAGTTAGCAGTATTTCCTTCCATATCTTTTAAAAAGAAAAGGTAATAGTCACCAGCCTGCCCCAGCACTGTTTCTGTAACATCAACACCGGCAGAATCTGTTAAAGAAAAATCGTTGATGAGGGGAACATTGTTAGACCCTTTTTTTGCCAATGTTTGTTTACGGTCTACATAAGTCCAGGTACTATCAGGCAATTGGGTTGCGCCAAAAGACTTACTCACTCCAGCTTTTTGATACACAAAACTATAGGTAAACTGATCAGGTATTGCATTGGCTGGCATTTTTCTAAGCTGCAACAAATCGTTTCCTTTTTTATAAGGCAGGCAATCTGTTAAAGGAAGATGGGTAAGTACATACATTTGTAAAAAGCAAACGGCAATAACACTGGCTAACACCAGCCCCACCGGCAATACTTCGCCAACAGGTTTAATGTATTGTTGTTTTAACAATAGAAAACTGATAAGCAATAATAGAATAATGTCTTTGGTAAAAGTTTGTATAGGTGTAAGCGGAATGCAATCGCCAAAGCAGCCACAGGTAGCTATTTTGCCACTAAACAATACATAGCTTGTTAAAAAAGTAAAGAAGATCATCAGCAACATCAACAAACGTAAAGTGAGTTTTTTGTAAAAGCCCGTAAGCAAGGCAACACCCAGCACCACTTCCAGCGTTATCATGATGATGGAAAATACAAAAGAACACTTGTACATCCAGTTCATCAACGGTGTAATGTATCCTTCCCTGCCCCATACTTCAAAAAACTCCTGCATTTTATAAGTTAATCCCAACGGGTCAATGGCTTTTATCAATCCCGAAAAAATAAATAAAACACCAACTATAATTCTTGCAATGGTTACGCTTATTTTCATGCTTATTTTTTAATGCTTACAATGAAGCCTGTAAAGGTATTCAGCCCGTTACAATTTATTTGGAATGTTTTCCTTCTGTTATTAATATCAAGCCAAAAACGGCGTAGTTTATTATGTCATAGTAATTAGCATCAATTCCTTCACTTATAATGGTTTGACCACTGTTAAGCAAAATTTGTTTGATGCGTAAAAGCTTTACCAATATGAGATCGGTAAAACTTTCCTGACTCATTTCCCGCCAGGCTTCGCCATAATCATGATTTTTATCCAGCATTAATTTCTTAGCAATAGCAACTTTCTGTTCATATAAAAAAGCTACCTCCTCCAACGGCAAATTTTCTGTTTCATCTTTTTGTTTATCTAATTGTATCAAACCAATAATGGCATAGTTTAAAATGCCTTTAAATTCGCTTGGCATATCGTCGCCAATTTTTTGTTCACCTTTTTCCTGTATGGTGCGGATTCGTTTGGCTTTTATATAAATCTGATCTACAACAGAAATGGTCCGGTAAACCCGCCACGAAGTACCATAGTCCTGGGTTTTCTTTAAAAAAATTTCTTCGCAGGTTTTTATTGCGGTATCGTACTGATCGTTGGTGTTCATTGTTTGCGGAATGTATCTACTTTTGTAATTGTCAAAAATACTTGTTTCTGCCTGATGTACACACTTAACTGCAAAGGAAAATTATTATTGATTGAGAAACCACTGGTGATGGGTATTGTAAATGCTACACCGGATTCATTTTATGACCAATATCCGCAAAAAGGTTTGGATGCCATCATTGCACTAGCTGATAAAATGGCAAGCGAAGGAGCCGATATACTGGATATTGGCGGACAAAGCACCCGGCCTGGCAGTGAACGAATATCTGCTGAGGAAGAAATGGCAAGGGTGTTACCCGTGATAAAAATCCTTAGTGAAAAATACCCCGATATAATTTTATCAATTGATACATATCATAGCAAAGTAGCTTCAGCGGCAGTTGAGGCAGGCGTATCCATTGTTAATGATGTGAGTGCTGGTAATATGGATAAAGCAATGTTATCCATTGTGGCAACTTTGCAGGTACCGTACATTTGCATGCACATGAAAGGCACACCCGAAACCATGCAACAAAATGCCAGCTACAAGGATGTGGTAAAAGAAGTGCTTGATTTTTTTATACAAAAGATAGCTGACTGTACCAGGGCTGGCATAAAGGATATTATCATTGACCCGGGTTTTGGTTTTGCAAAAACCATACAGCACAATTTTATATTACTGAAAAATTTAGCCTTGTTTGAAATGCTGGATAAACCAATACTGGCAGGCCTTTCAAGAAAAAGTACCGTATATAAAACGCTTAACATTACGGCGGATGAAGCCTTAAATGGAACAACGGTTTTGAATACCCTCGCAATCTTAAGCGGAGCTTCTGTTTTGCGGGTACATGATGTTAAACAGGCTAAAGAAACGATACAGCTTTTGGAGCGGTACGAAAAAGGATAAAAAAATCTTTTTGAAAGATAGTTGTGCCACCAGTTTCTATTTTTATTCCAATTAAATTCACTCCATTTACTGATAGCCCTTTGCCTGTAAATTAAACAGTTCTGCATACCGGCCATTCTTTTGCAGTAATGCAGCGTGGTCGCCCGATTCTATCAATTCTCCCCTTTCCAGAACCAGTATCCTGTCAGCCATTCGTACGGTTGAAAAACGGTGCGATATCAGTACCGCCGTTTTACCTTTTGTAAGTTCTGTAAATCTTTCAAATACTTCATACTCAGCCCTTGCGTCAAGGGCTGCCGTTGGTTCATCTAAAATTAATAATTGGGCGTCCTTCATATAAGCTCTTGCCAGCGCTATTTTTTGCCATTCACCGCCGGAAAGTTCTACTCCCTGGTTAAATCTTTTGCCAAGCGCCTGCGCATATTTATCGGGTAGTTTTTGTACCAGTATATCCGCCAGGCTTTGTTTAGCGGCATGCTGTATCAGGCTTTCATTTTCTTTTTCATCAATATTACCCACAGCTATATTTTGGGAAACGGTCATCTGGTAACGAATATAATCCTGAAAAATAACCCCCACCTCTTTTCTTAATTCACCCAGGTCGTACTCTTTTAAATCATGACCATCTAATAAAATGCGTCCTTCTGAAGGATCATATAACCTTGCCAATAATTTTACGAGGGTTGTTTTACCCGCACCGTTCTCTCCTACCAGCGCCAGCTTTTCACCAGCATGCAGCGTAAAACTTAAATAGCGGTTGGCCCATCGCTCGGAATTATGATACCGGAAACCAACATTGTCAAAAACAAATCCGGTTTGTATCGGCCTGGGAAAAGGCCTTGCATTGGCAGCTAGTTTTATCTTGGGTTGTATCTCAAAAAAATCAAAAAAATCTTTCAGATAGATAGCACCCTGAGACACGGAAGTAAAGCGTGAAAGAATATTTTCCAGCAAACTTCTTAACTGCCGAAAAGAGCCTGCAAGAAAAGTAAGTGCACCAATGGATTGCTTACCGGCAATGGTTGTTGCAATGATAAAAACATACGCGCCATAATACCCAACACTGCCAAGGATGGCAAAAATGGTTCCCCACAACGAACGCTTAATTACAAGCGCTTTGTTATCCTGGTAAAACTTATTTGATAACTGCCGGAACCTGTCGGTAAGAAAATGAGAGAGATTAAATATTTTTACCTCTTTGGCCGTATCATCGCTGGCACCTATAAAACGAATATAATCCAGCTCCCTTCGTTCGGGCGTTTGCCTGCGGTTAAGAGAATAGTTTTTATCATTAAAATAGCTCTCGCCCAAAAATGCAGGAATTACTGCAATAATCAACATCAGTATCAGCCAGGGATTAAAAACAATCAGTCCTGCTGCTAGAAATAACATCGTAATGAGATCCTGTACCTGGCTTAATACCTGCGATAATAAAACAGTGCGTCCAACTGTTTGCTGACGGGCACGTTCCAGTTTATCATAAAAAGTAGAATCTTCAAACTGGTCCAGGTCCAGCGTGGCCGCATGCTTCATTATTTGAATGCTGGTATGATTACTAAACAGGTCGCCCAATAAACTGTCTACCAGGTTTGTAGCACGGGTTAATCCATCTGAAAGAATAGCAAGGCCAAACTCCATAGCCACCAGTTGCCATAAATAGTTATGCGAAGCCATATTGCTGCTGTGTGTAAGCAATACCACCTCATCTATAATTAATTTACCGATGTATAAAATAGCCAATGGTATAGCGGACCTTATTATCCGCAATACAATATTGCAGATAGTAAGCGACTGACTTGTATGCCACACCAGTTTAAAAAATGCGGGGAGATTATTGAGTGCTGAAAAACGTTCCTTTAAACTAAGTTCTGCCATGTATGTGTTTTCGATAAAATGCAAAACTATGGCAATTATTTTTTATTGAAATTCCGGGATGGTAAATTTAATTTTGGGGGGGTGAATTCAAAAGTATTTTAATAAAAAATTCTTTCCACTACTTCTGCGGCAAATTTTATTAAACCCGTTTTTACCTTTTATTCGTGGAAAGTGCAAAAAAGTATTTTCAGAACTTTCGCAGCTAAACAATTTTACATCATCACTCTCCGCTTTTTCAACATGCACTTTTAAAGAAAGAGGTAAGGTTTTTAACGCCCGGATTAAAAAAGGCATGCCACATCACTGGCAGGTATTAACTGAAGATTTTGCGGGTTAGGGTTTATAAGGATTTGAGGTTTTGAATATTTTCAGGCACTACAAACAAGCGGCCGTTAAAGCCATTTTGCAAAAGTTGATATTGGAAAACCAGCAGGTAAATTGTTGGATTCGCTCAATCTCCTGCTTCTTAATAACCACCCGATTTCGCAGCCAGTAAACAAAATTAATTACGACATCAATATTTCTGATTTGAGGTATTTCAGGTTGCAAAATATTAACAATCACAAAAGAGGTAAACTTCGATTCATACAAATTTTACTTTTATTATACGCTAATTTTATAATTTCAATCAGGCAGGTAATAATTTTTTTTCTTTTTTTGATTTTCAGGCCGCTACTTATTTAATTCCTGCATTTCTTCCTTTGCTTTTAATTGTGCCCATGTTTTGGTTACGGCCAATAGCAATACCCAAATCATTTATTATTATTTTCTGGTTATTAGAAATATGGATTTTTATTTCCACCGCCGTTTACCTTGTACCAAAAATACAACTGCCTTTCAACGATCATTTTTCATTAAAACTAATTGAAGATTTAAACAAGTACTATTCTATATTACAGGGTTCTACCGGGTGGGTATTATATATAATAACCGGGTGAATGTTTTTAAAAATTGGCCCGGAAAAGATAAATGAGCGCAATCTGTAACGGTAAAAATGGCAAACAAGAAAGTAACTACAGGCATTTAAACCAACAAAATTAAGAATGCTTATTTTTTACCACTAACCAAAAAAACATTTGACTAATTTAGTTTTTTAAACAAGTCTAAACTGATTTTATACTATTTAAAATTATACAACCATCCGTTTATTTGCAGCCGTTTGTTAAAGACTATGGATTGCAGCACATGGTGGCGAATTTGGCGGTGATATTAACCGCATTGCATTAATAGGATACAGCGCCGGAGCAAACCTGGTAGCAGTGGTAGCTCAAAAAGCAAAAAAAGAGGGAATAGCCAGGAAAATAAAACTGCAGATTATGAACGGGCTTCCTGTTGATGCCAGCCCGCAAATATGGAAACATCGGCTTCTTACCAGGAAAATGCCAAAGGCCATATGCAAACAAAAGCAAGCTGCTATTTTTCCCTGGAAACTTATGCTCCCGGAGACGCATACAAAAATCCTGAAGCATCTCCCATCCTTACCGAAGATTTAACTGACTTACCGCCGGCAGCAATTATCAACGCAGAGTTTGATCCATTGCGGGATGACGGCATTAAGTATGCCGCAAAACTAAGAAGGTTTGGAGTAAAGGTTTGGGATAAATATTTTGCAGGGCAGATACACTGTTTGGTAGGATTGCCATCTGATGCTGCTGAATTAAAAGAGTATGACAACCTGGTAATAACTGCCATGAAGAAATGTTTTTCTAAATAATATAGCGGGTAAACCGGCACATAAAATTTAATAATAAAATAAAAATAACCTCAACCAAAAACAACAATTATGAAAACAGCCTACAAAAATATAAGCGTATTTTTCACGCTCATTTTAGCCTTTGCAGTATGGGGATTTGTCAGAACCTACTTGGGTTTGTTCCCAGCTTTTACCAGTCTTACCACTGTACACCATTTTTATAGTTCCATTTTGTTAAGCTGGTTTGCCATACTTATTATTAAGCCAATGTTAATTAGATGCAACAAAATTGAATGGCATAAAAACTGGGCAAGATCTTTTATGTTCAGATACACCTCACCCATTTAATTAGTACCCCTTTTAAAATTTATGCTCAATTAAAAAATAAGCAGAAATGAAAAATTTAAAAGCAGGCTACAGCCGCAAAAACCCTTTACAGCAAATGGCCGCCATCACTATGTCCGCAGGTTTAGCAGGTATGATTGCGCTTGCAATTGCCCGCAATGTGCCAAAAAATATCGATCCGTGCAACCCTTTTATTTGCCACCTGCAAAAGAAATATTGCAACCTGGTCCGGGTGGTGTCAACATCCGTGCCTGGGTACGCAGTACACAAACCAATAATCAGTTTTGCTGTGTGGAAGCTGCTGTGGCTCCCAAAAAAATGGGGCCTGCACCACATATTTATAAAGAGCTGGATGAAACATGTTAAGTGCTGGAAGGTACCGTAAGCGTACGGGTTAAAGGAAAAATATTTGAAGTGGAAGCAGGCGGTTTTCATTTACGGCCACGTGGTATTGAGCATACTTTTTTTAACTGTACCGATAAACCAATCCGTTTTATGCATCTGTACTTTAACCAGAATTTTGAAGACTATTTAGAAGATTTTTTTTTAAAAATTGTACCAGATATGGTAAAGAATAATCTTTCACCAATGGATTCCCGCATTGCAAAAAGAATGGCCAGAAATGATGAAAAATTTGGGGTAACTATGTTTCCGCAGAACCTCCAGGCCATTATTGATAAGTATAAACTGATTGAATAAACGATATAAATAAATAACCACATTTAAACATAAACAAACAATGGCACTGTACAATAAATACCTGTCTAACTTAACACCATTAAGAGGTGTAGCTGCATTGCTTACCATCATTTATCATGTAGATCTAATGCTGGGTGGCGGTGGTAACATGTTATTAAAAACAAAAGATTCCCTACTCTTTAGCAGGTTATACCTGATGGTGGATTTCTTTTTTATTTTAAGTGGGTTTATTATGTGCCATGTGTACGGCGAGTTATTTACCAGTTCTGTTAAAGGGCCATCCTTTAAAAAATTTACAGTAGCCCGCTTTGCCAGGGTGTATCCGTTGCATTTTGTAACGCTTGTTTACACGATTGCTCTTTTTTACATCTCCGGTAAATTGGACATACCCTCATTGAAGTGCCTGCAAGGCGATGGATAAATCCTGTAAAAAAACAGGCTGTGAAAGTGAGATTTTAACATGTACTTGAAATGCAAAAAATAAAAACAATTAATAACTTATTCAAGTCAGTTAAATTTTGCAGATAGAACAAAAATTGTTGAAGGCCCGGCAATGGGAGGGAGATTTATGAAGCCGGGTCTGAAGCCGAAGATTGTTACTGATGAGGTAGATAAAAAAAATCAATTTACAAGATTCCGCTGTACCTATGGCTGATATTGACTTACGACTGATTGTATTTCCGTATGCACATCTATTACCAAACCTGACGTGTAAATGATGGTGTGCGTTAATTGACCACCATATCTTTTACATCAATATCAAAGATACCTTCTGATTGCTGTGGGTAACATCCCATTTTAAAGTGATTGTTTAACACCCAATAACTTATATCTTTCGACAATACTTCTGAATCATCAACTGCAATAACTAATATTTTATCTTTTACTTTAACGTTGACAGAAAAAAACATATTGTCAACATTAGATTTCAGTAAAATTTTTGTTCCTTTATTGCTATTTGCATTTTCTTTTAAATGCGCATATAAATTTCTCCCCTCCACTGCAACTCTTAGAAAAGGAGGAACATTTTCACCATTGTCCGTAACACATTTAATTTGAATTATGGTTACCTTAAAGTCGCTCATCTTGCAATTAACATGGATAATGGTGGACAGCTCGTGATTTTCAATAATTTTCCAATTCGGTAAATTTCTTAACTCGTCTCTAACGTGGGTAGCATTGGGAGTTGTTCCTTTCTCAGATGCCTCTAAATGAAAATGCATGAATCCTTCCGGAGTTAAATAAAAATATGGGCATGCAGCATAATCTTTTAAATCTTTTATTTCTACCGGCCCTGGTATTTGAAGTTTCCAGGCAGTTAAATTGAATTTAGTAGAGGGGGCTATGTAATGCTGTATAAATGATAAGCCAAATACACAGCAAATTAAAAGGATCAAATTAGTTATAAATCTTGTAGTCATTTTTAAAATATTTTAAATTATAAAATTGCTCAATTATAATAAGGGTTCGGGTATTTATGAGGTGACGGTTCGTTTATTCGGCGTATCGAACTGAAGGTGAGTAATGATGTACAGTGAAAGTTAGGCACAAAAGTAGAGAGCTGTTTTTTAACCCCGGTTTCTGCTGATAGTGGTACAACTGCCAACTGAAATTCAGTCAGATACTGTACTGAAAATACAAAGGTTCGAAGTAATCCCTTTATCAATAATGTTGATCAATATTTTTATATTGATTTTATCTTTCAAGTTTGAAGCCTTTATCAGTCATGGGACGCATAGCGGCATTGGCAACCTTCCAACCAGTTCTGTACATCCAGTCAGCCATCTTTTTTAATTTGGGATAGTTGATATTTTCGGCATTATCCTGGGGCGTATGGTAGTCGGGATGTAAAAGGCTGGTATACATTATTGCTGGTATGCCCAATCTTGCATAGGGAAGATGGTCGCTTCTAAAATACCATCCCTCCACATGGGTTACTTCGTCCCAGGTTGTATTCAGTTTAAAATTGGGTCCTTCTTTATTTGCGGCTAAAGCCATATTTACCAAATCGAGTGAATTTCTATGCGGTGGCTTAAAGCCTAAAATAGTTGCACTGTCAGTATTATTTCTGCCAATCATATCACCATTTAAAACAGCAACAATATTTTTGATAGGAATTGTAGGGTGTGCCGAAAAATACTTTGAGCCCAATAAACCTCTTTCTTCGGCACCATGTATCACAAATAACACGGATCTTTTGGGTGGATTTTTTACAAATGCCCTGGCATTGGCAAGCATGGCCACATCAACACTTCCGTTGTCATCAGCACCGTAATAAATAGAATCATTTTTTATAACATTTCTGATACCGTGTGCATCCGAATGACCGCTGTACATAAGATATTCAGATTTTAAGGTAGCATCGGTACCTGTAACCATGCCTGCAATATTCAGGGAAGGATATGAATATTGTGACACAATGAGGTTCATTTTTATTGTTCCGGTATTTCCTTGTAATTCTTTTTTAGCATTGGCATGCAGCCATATCACAGGAGCTTGAGCAGTTACAGTTTGATTAGGCCCTCCTTCAATATCGTAATTACCTCTTTTAAAATTTTCAGCAGCATCATCCCATCCTTTTTCAGCCACTTCATCAGCAATAAAAATAATAGCCAAAGCACCTCTTTTTAATAAAGCCTGGCCATACTTATTATAAATATACCTGTTGTACCGCCAGGTTGGTAAGGATACATCCAAATTAATTCCTTTAGAATTTGCTTCAATTGCCACCACTTTGTCTTTTACATCTAGTGCATTTGTATCAACATCTGCCGCATTGCCTAGATAAACAATTGGTGCATTCAGGTTAATATTTGCCATCTGTGCTATAGCAACATCTTTCCATAATTTTAAAGGAGTATTATTTATTTGTATGCTCGAATTGTCTGCAATATGGTTGCGCAGTATACTAAAATATTGAAAATAAGTACCATCATCTCCCGCTGGCTTTAACCCAATAGCCCGGAATTTTTCACCCAACCACATGGAAGCCTTTAGTTCATCTAAAGTTCCTGCGGAACGACCATTAAAATGTGCATCCGCCAATGCGTATAAATCCTTTCTTAAATCCTCGGTTCTAATTAAATTCAAGCCCGGAGGATTACTCAATTGAGCGAACAAAGAACTTGTCATGGTGATGAGCAAAGCCAATAAAATATATCTTTTCATTTTTAGTTTATTCCTCTTTAAGATTAAAAAATTTTACTCCGCGAATACTCGCCTTTACAGTATACCCAACCTGCAATGCCTTCTGTTTGGTATGGAAAGCTGTTGTATACGACTGGCACTACAGCCGATTGTACAACTTGAATTGAAGATAACAAAAAATGCCAAATAGAAATTGGTCTGCCAGATATTAGTGGGTAGAAAAGTGGAAGCTGAATATTATTTCGTCTGCCCCGAGAGATATAATATAATTGGTCGAGGCATCTTAAAGAGTCGTTCGAATCAAGCCTTTCACGTACGGTTCCGTGAGGAGCTTGGGGTGAAACTCTCCTTGCTTACTCGACTGCACTTAGTTTTTATCCTGCAATTTTTCCACTGTTACAAATTTCACTCTTAGTTTTCCATTTTTCACATTAATAACTGAACCTGTGTTTGTTTTTAGTACACCTTCAAATACTCCTTCAACTATATTGTCACCTGTCAACTTATTGAAAATTAGATTCATACCAAAACCTGTATGACCTACAAAAGTATAATTGTCTTGTGGTGAATTTTGTCCAATGTTATAATTGTGATTGTTATTTATAAATTGAAACTCTGTGAATTCACATTGCTGAAGATTAGGATGAGGTAACTTATACGGAAAAACGCTATTTTTAATATGTGTTTGTCCACAAAATAACGCAATCATTATTGATTGATTTGAATTTTGTCGTATCAAATAAAGATTGTCGCTAGTAATGCTATCTTTTTTAACCTTGTCATAATATACATAAAATGCATTTGAAAAAGTATCAACAAAATAAGACCCTACTTGTCCTATTGTTGCAAAACTTAATTTATGGCCATTGAATTCGCCTTTAATATAAAAACTACTATCACTATAAATGTCTGACACAGACTTCTCTAGAAAAGTAAGGCTTGGGTCAATATATGGTGCCGGTTGAGGGCTTGTATTAAATTCTTTTTTGCAAGAAAAGAATAATGT
>NZ_JACMOO010000086.1 GCF_014377975.1 Ferruginibacter sp. | reverse complement strand
CTGCCTTCAATAATATTTTTTTAGAGCAGCGTAAAGCGGTATTTCAATTTATAGTATAGAGGGGGTCGTAAACCGGATGCTATTTTTAGCTTTGGTGCCAATGTGTAAAATCCACAAGATTTGATCCCCTAACGCCACGCCAGTTTAAACGTAAAAATGCATTGCGAATTGAGGACGGCATTGCCGGTATTTTAGGGGGCCAGTGTACGTAAAAATGAATCTGGAAGCGGGGATTAAAACTCTTATTCAACGCTTTTGTGCATCGAATACTTCAACTTGTGTCGAATATGATGCATATTCGACGCATAAAGAGATTATATGACGACTTACCTCCATCAATAAAGAGAATGGCCTCATTTTTCATGGGAAGAGAAAAAGCTGCTGCTCCCATTAGGGCAACTTCGACATAAGCAGGGTACATTATCAAGCCAGATGCAGGGCTTGGGATTTAGCTTGCAATCAGAAGCTTCCCTACAAACTCTTACGCTTTACGTGTTGAAATCAAATGAGATAAAGATCGAAATATTTAATGCCGATCAGGTTCGATCTTCTATAGCACGGCGGCTGGGTAGGAATATCGGCGCTTTGGTTCTCCCTTTAAATCTATAAAGGGAATTATGGCACAAAAGTCGTTAAGAATGGAACAATTAAAACAAGTTTTACAATTGAAAAAGATGGTGTACCCATCAAAAGATCGCTCGTAGAACAGGTATAATCCGTATTGCCATGAAGCACTATCTAAGCCCTTTAGAACCAGAAGCTGGTGAACAATAAGAGCCGTCAGGCAATATGCAGTTATCCAAAAAAGCCCACGACGAGGAAACACTTTTATCTGCCGCAACCAGGCTTACAGATATGCTCAGTCACTTTAAATAGGAAGAAAAAGAGGTGCTTCGGGTTTGGAATATCCCGCTTTGCATCATTCACGTAACCCTAACGCTTAAACAACCGGTCTCCAATTTTATTCATCACTTCTTCCCGGTAATTTTTACTGAGTGGCAGCAATAGTTTACCCAGCCGCACTTCGTTGGCATCAATAGATTGAATGGCGTTGACAGATACCAGGAAAGATTTATGAATGCGGATGAACAAGTGCTGTGGCAGTTTGTCTTCAATACCTTTAAAAGTGAGGTAGGCAATGTATTTTTTTTGCTCTGTGTGGATGATTATATAGTTAGACATGCCTTCAACATACAACACATCCGACATCACTATTTTTTCAATCTTTTGATTTGATTTGATAAAGAAAAAATCTTCAGGGATCGCCACTTCATGCTTTGCCTTAATACCCAAAAACTCCCTGGCTTTCATTGCTGCTTTTAAAAAGCGGTGGAAGCTGATGGGCTTTAGTAAATAATCCAGTACATCCAGTTCATAACCTTCTATGGCATATTCAGGATAGGCAGTGGTAAAAATAACCGCCGGCAACACCGGTGCATTTTTAATAAAATCTATACCTGTTAGTTTGGGCATTTGAATGTCTAAAAAAATAAGATCTATTTGTTTTTTTTGCAGCCAACCTGCAACTTCTATGGCAGATTTGCATTCTGCCACGGGCTGCAGAAAATCAATCTGCCGGATATGTTCCATCAGCCCGTTGCGGGCAATGGGTTCGTCATCTACTACCAGGCAATGGATCATGGTATGTAATTTTTAAATTAGTTTCAAAAATGTTTCCCTTTTTTTGAACAGAAAACTCATGTCGCCGGGGATATATCAATGCTAACCGGCGTTGCAGATTCTGCATGCCGAGCCCGCCTGACTGCAGCAGGTGTTGTTCTTTTACCGTGGTATCAAAAGTATTGCGCACCTGCACCAGCAACGCTTCATTGCTTTGATGCTGCATAGAAATATGAATTTTATTTTTTGCAGCGTCCCGGTCATTCGAAATGTGCTTAAAGGCGTTTTCTATTACAGGCAACAGCAACAATGGTGCAATAAAAAACCCTGAAAGGGAATCGTCCATAGCCAGCTGAATATCGGTCCCTTTTTCCATGCGCAGCGACTGCATGCTGATATAGTTTTTTATGTATTCCATTTCCTTCTCTATTTCAATTTTATCTGTAGTGCATTCGTACAACTGGTACCGCAGCATTTCTGATAATTTTTCTACCGACGCCCTTGCCTGTGTATTCACTTTGTCAATCTGAAAATAAATAGTGTTCATGATATTGAACAAAAAGTGCGGATTTATCTGTGACCGCAGAAAATTAAGCTCTGTACTCATCCTTTCTTTTTCTACTTCCAGCAGACGCTGTTCCATATTATACCGGTCTGCAATTATTTTAGCAACACAACTCACCGATATCAGCATTACATTGTAATAGAATATAACACAGCAAATGTACCTCACATAATTAAACGATCTAAACATAGGCAGCCCGGTTAACAAATGATAAATAGACATTGCGACCAGGTAGGTGATGACGGTGTTTAATGCAATCAGCAAGGCAAGTGCACCCATAAATTTTCTTATTTTTTTCTGGTAAAGAAAACGGGGTGTTAGTTTGTTAGCAGCAAAATAGCAGGCGGGCACAGAAAGCCCCGTAGCCACCATGGTACTCAAAAGCTGGGAAACAAGTGAAGTGCTTTCATCATAATCTATCCCTAAAAAGAAAAAGGAAATGACTATCCATAAAAGAAGATGCAACACTTTATATTTTATCAACCAATGTATCAAAGCATTCATTGTAAAAGCAAGAATTTATTGCTCTGCAAAATAACGGCAAAATAAAACGGATATCATTTCTTTCGTCAAGTAAAAAGTCCGTTTGGTCAAGAATGATGGGTGGCTTGCATAATCTAAACTCAAAAAGCCAGTCACAATACTATCTTAAAGTGTTGATTCCGGCAGGGCAGTTAGGAAACAGCATAATTGTAAAAGATTAAGCTGTTTCTTTTTCAATTTATCCAATCGCTTTAAACAAAAATCAATGAAACGAGCTCTCAAAAAAATTGCTTTAATAAAAAAAAATTATTAATTTTCGCAAGCAGTTGTATTAATACTTTATCCGGCGGTAAAGAATTAATTCTTTACTTTTTTCTCTCCTTTTGTTCCTATTTAAAAATCAACAATCCAGTCCTTTCTAACACCTGTTAATAGTTTTCTTTCAGTCCATTTGCAATCATATCCCATCAAATAAACGGTACAGGCCTGCATGACGACCTGCGCTTCACCCTATTTTTTACCTTTAATAAACGATTATGAAATTTAAAATTTTACAAATTGTGCTCATCGTTATTACGATGATGATGTTTTCTAAAGTTGTATCTGCCCAGGGTGGCGAACTGCCGCTCAATAACAGTGTTAACGGCAACATAACCAGTGAAACAACGGATGTATGGAATATCAGCACAACGGCGGATGGATTACTTCGTCTTACATTACATGCTACAGTCCCGGCTGATCTCTACCTCACCTTGTATGATAATGACGGCACCACAGTCCTTGGTAACCAGATAGAATCGTTTAGTAGTTCTTTTGTTACATTAAGTGCCGACGGTCTTGCACCTGGGACATACCATGTAAAAATTAGGCCCCATAGTACCGCGTTTGGCGCTTACACGCTGGCAGACAGTTTATTTACTACCGCCCTGGCAATAGACGCAGAACCCAACGGAACCCGGGCCACCGCAGTTACACTGGCTCAAAACAACAGTACTACTGGGCATGCGGGTTATTATTACAATAATAAAAGAGATACCGTGGATTGGTACAAAGTAACTACCGATGCAGATGGGCTGTTTCGGGTTTACCTGACCACTGCCAGAGGAAGTATTTACAGCAACAACACATTGGATGTGAATGTTACCTTGTATGACAATGACGGCACTACACAACTGGGATCTATGGAAGTGTTCAATGCAAACGGCCCCGCTTCAAATATCATTACTACCGATGGATTGGCACCAGGCACTTATTACCTGAAAGTACAACCCTTTTCTACCAGCGAGTTTGCAAATTATACCATTTCGGACAGCCTTATTATGCCTCTATTTGTTACTGATGCTGAGCCAAATGGCAACCGGAGTTTGGCCCTGACTATTCCGCTTAATGGCAGTGCATCCGGCCATCTTGGCTATTATTACAACAATGACCGGGATACGGCAGATTGGTATAAAGTAACCACTACGGCCGACGGTTTGTTAAGGGTGTACCTTACCAGCGCAAGAGGAGGCACTTATAGTAACAACCCACTGGACATAAATGTTACGCTGTATGACAACGATGGTTCTACCCAATTGGGATCTATGGAAGTGTTCAATGCAAACGGCCCCGCTTCAAATATCATTACTACCGATGGATTGGCACCAGGCACTTATTACCTGAAAGTACAACCCTTTTCTACCAGCGAGTTTGCAAATTATACCATTTCGGACAGTCTCCTCTTACCCATTATTACTACCGATGCCGAACCGAACGGAACTGCAGCGACAGCGGTTGTCATTCTCCCAAACGTTGCCACAAGCGGGCATCTTGGCTACTATTACAATAATCGCCGGGATTCAACTGACTGGTATAAAATAACTACCGGTTCTGCGGGGTTTTTACACCTTACTTTAAAAAGCACAAGAGGTAGTATTTACAGCAATAATACCCTTGATATGATATTGTATGTTTATAATAGTGACGCTTCAACATTGCAAGGCTCAGTAGAAATTTTTAACGGAGGCGGTCCTGCAACAGGAACGCTCAACCTGAATACATTGCCAGCCGGTACGTATTATATCAAGGTAACCAATTTCAGCAGTTCGCAGTTTAGTAACTACACATTCTCCGATTCTACTGTGGAAGCCGGACCCTTACCTGTTACGTTTATCGACTTTAATGGAACAGTACATGCCGATCAGGCTTCACTTCACTGGAGCACGGCCACCGAGCTAAACAACAAAGGTTTTGAAGTGGAAAAAAGTATGGATGGCAGTATCTTTTCTTCAATTGGTTTTGTAAATGGTAACACTAATTCTTCTCTAACCAATAATTATAGTTACACCGATAATAAAGTGCTGAGTGGATTTAACTATTACCGGTTAAAACAGGTTGACCTGGATGGCAACTTCCGTTACTCGTCTACTATCCGGCTTGACTTTAAAAATTTTGGCTGGGCCATTATGGGAAATCCTGTTAACAGCAATACCTGGATTCAATTGCAACTGGCCAAAACATCTGTTGTTGATGTGCAGGTGATGGGTGCCGATGGCCGCATTGTGAAAAGCATTCACAAAGGCACGATGGATATAGGTACCTACAGTATGCCGCTGAATGCGGGCAACCTTACGCCGGGCACATATATTGTGAGACTGATTGTAGACAAGGTAAGTTTTATAAAAAAAGTTATCAAATAATTACCCTATCACTTCTAATAAAAAATCTCTGTTAAAGCAGCGATTTTTTATTAGAAGTATTTTTAAAATGAAATACTTTTTAAAAGAAAGACATCAAAGCAATATTACCAATTACTGCCCTGAACCCAAATAGCAACCACCTGAAAAATCCACAAGCATTGCCCCCTGCCGCCACGCCGGGTTAAATGAAATAATGAATGAGAAATGGGATATGCATTGCCGGTATTTCCGTTCAGCTTACGCCAACAATTTTTGGCGTTTAACCTCGCCAGGCAGATGAATGGCCTCGTGATTTTTCAATACAAGCCCAAGATGTACGCCTCGAACATCGCAGAAGCAAGCTATTTTATACAATTAATAGAAGAAATAAATTGGCACGAAATGTTGGCCTTTAATAGCGCTGATTATAAATAATAATAGACGTTTTAGCGACGTGTTCCTGCAGCCTTTTCAATGGCCTTATAAACTGCATCCATTATGTTGCCCTGTGTATGCAGTTTATAAATAGCATTATTTACCTTTGGATAAACACGATTTGATAAAAATATACATACCAGGTTTTTCTCCGGATCTATCCAAAAAGATGTGCCTGTAAAGCCAGTGTGGCCATACGTTTCCGTAGCAGCCAATTTAGAAGGATATCCATATTCGCTTGTAGTATCTTTTCTATCGAACCCAAGCCCCCTGCGGCTTACAGCAGATTGTTGAGAAGTAAAAAGATGGATGGTTTCGGGTTGAAAATATTGGACGTCGCCATAAGTTCCGCCATTTAAAATCATCTGGGAAAGCACCGCAAGATCGTTGGCAGCAGCAAATAAACCTGCATTGCCCGAAACACCGCCATAGCGGGCCGCCGTGGGATCATGAACGTAACCGCGAAGCCACTGTTTCCGAAAGATTTCTTCATTTTCGGTTGGTACAATCTGTTTAATATCAAATCGGTTTAGCGGATTAAAGCCCGCGGTTTGCATGCCCAGTGGCCCATAAAAATGGTCCTGCACATAGTGATCCAATTTCTCCAAAGATTGCCGTTCAACCACTTCTTTCATATAGGTCATACTGAGATCCGAATAAACATATTTGCCCCGTGTATCCATTTTTGAATTGAGCATGTGCGGCCACATACCCGCTTTAAAATATTCTCTTCTTATAAAGACTTTCTCTCCGGCCTTTAACGGGTAAGCAGCAGAGGAATCCGTACTGACATCAATGGGCAAAAGCGGTAGATCCACATCGGGTTCAAGCCCTGACTGGTGGAGTAACAGTTCCTTTATTTTTATATTGTTCTTATTGGTATTCCTCGCACTCGGAATATAGTAACCGAAGGTAGAATCCAGCGCTATCTTTTTTTGTTCATACAAATGCATTATCGCCATCGTGGTGGCAGAAACTTTTGTAACAGAAGCCAAATCGAAAATATCTGTAATCAACATGGGTTCAATACGGTCATAAGTATGATAACCAAATGCTTTGTTGAAAATCACTTTGCCATCTTTTAAAATTAAAACAACAGCACCGGGAATAGCTTTTTCATCGATAGCGTTAGATACTAATGAATCTATTGGCTTTTCTATGTCATCAATATTAATTCCTGTTTCTTCGGGCACGGTATAGGCCAGGCGAACTGGGGCAGTTGCGTTGCCGCTTCCCTTAATATATTTTGAAGTGTAAGTACGGTTTAGTTTGGCATTGGCAACAACGCCGCCAAAAATAAGCTGGGCAGCAAAACCTTTCGTAACATCTGTTTCCTTTTCGGTCCATATAATTGGCTGATCTATTTCATCAGCGTATTTTAAAAATTTAAATTTGCCTGTTACAACAAGAACCAGCTGTTTACTGCGCTTTATATCCATTATAAAATTTATGGTCCTCTTATCATTCAGTGCCTGTGCAGTAACCTGTACGATTACTGTCTTATAAAATTTCAAGTCATCACTTAATCCATAAAGAGAAGAATCTGAATTGTATTTGGATGCTGAAAAGCTTGTTACAATAGTATATTTATTTAAAAGGCTATCGAATACAATCGCGTCGTTGCCATCTATATTTACCGAGGCTATTTTCTGCTGAAGGTCTTTTATTGGAATTATTGCTGATTCATTATTTAATAAGACGGCAGAGCTTGCGGCAGCTTGAAAATCGCGGAGCCAGTGTTCGTTGTTTTTATGGTTGTACGATTGGGCGTAAGAGTTGGTAAAACAGCTGATGCATACCAGTAACAACAGTAGCCTTATAGATTTTTTTTTCATGTGATTAGTTTTTGCTGTGTAACAATTTAGCAATTGCCTGTAAATATAATCTGGAAATTCAGGATAAATATAATTTCATCTAATGGTAGAAGGTAAGCCTTCCGATAGTTGGGCATGTTAATTCAAAATAGAATAGATATTAGCTTTGTCTGACAGTAAGCACTTAGCGCAAGCCATCTAATATTGAAATTAATAAGTTAGCGTTTAACAAGAAAGTTAATAAATTATCAACACAGTTAATCATGTAAACCAAAAAAGATTTTGACTTAGATTTTTTAAAAAAAATTTATTCTATATCCTCTGGAATAAAGTAAGCAGGATCAAGAAGAAAATTAGCCGTCATCCTTTATTGTCCCTAATCTCTATTTGCTGCTCTATAAAAAATAGATTGCTTTTAAAGACAGGGCGTTTGTTTGTCATTCATCTTTTTATAATTTTCCTGTCACACAATTTAGTATCTAAAAATTAAAATGAAGGTTAGTGGCTGTCATTTACTGTAGCAACAATAAACCAAAACCATCCCGCCAGAATGCTTATGGAGATTGCATTTTGAGATGTGCTGTAGTATTATTATTTTATCCATTAAAACATTTCTTATACCAGCTAAATATGCACCTGTGAATTATAACCTATTTTTTATGAAAATAATTTAGTTTCAGTTTTCCATTTCAGGAGTGGAAAAAGTTATCAATAAGAAATCAGGATATATTGCCGGTGGTTGAAAGAAGAAGGGAAGAAAAAAATCTGGCACAACTGGGTCTGAAAGTGGCTTGCGGAATCAAAACAACGGAAATTGGTAAAATCGAAAATGGGTTAAAAATATTGAATTATCACCCATAATAAACCTGGGCCAAACACTTAACGTAGAAATATTCCAGATGATTCAATAAGAATAAATACCGCAAGGGATCTGGTTATTTCAATTAAAAGCTTTTACCAGAAAAAGAAAAGTTATGAATTCATCCAGGCGCTGAAGCACTGCCTCTATAGGATTTTCGGAACTAACCCATATTTATTTAAATTATCCCAAATTCAATTTTGTTGACCAATTATTGGCCGAAAAACATTGTCGATTATGGGCCAACCACCTATTTGCGCAACCATATGCTGACCAAAATATATTATTGTTTCTAAACCCCTTTACAAAAAATGTACAAACTCGCGTGGGTTTAATAGTGAATTCTCCATGAACGGTGCACTGCAAAACTACTATTAAAAATATATTTTCCATGGCACTGTTATTGTAAACTTATTTACTATTAAAACATTTAATATAAAAACAATGGCATACAAAACAGTAAATCCCTTTACGGGCGTAGAAATAAAATCTTTTGATGAAATAAGTAAAAAGGAACTAGACGGGAAACTGAAAAAAGCGGCAGCTTTTTTTGAAATATGGCGCAAAAATAGTTTTGACGATAGAAAAAAAATAATACAAAAGGTGGCAGACCTTATGCGGGAAAGATCAGATGAATTAGCAGCTCTCATTACCTTAGAGATGGGAAAACGCATAAAAGAAAGTGAAAGCGAAGTAGAACTCAGTGCCTCAATTTATCAATATTACGCAACGAATGCAGAACATTTTTTGGCTGATACAGCGCTTACCCCGGAGAAGGGTTCAGCATATGTTAGAAAAGAGCCGATTGGTGTTTTGTTAGGCATAGAGCCATGGAATTATCCATATTATCAGGTTGCCAGGTTTGCAGCACCCAATATTATGGCAGGCAATTGTATTATGCTAAAACATGCTTCTAATGTTCCACAATGTGCATTGGCAATTGAAAAATTATTTACAGATGCGGGAGCACCGGCCGGGCTGTATACCAATCTTTTTATCAGCACTGATAGTATAGAAGACGTTATTGCAGATCCGGTTATTAAAGCTGTTTCACTTACAGGAAGTGAAAAGGCAGGAGCCAGTGTAGCGGCTGCTGCGGGTAAAAATTTAAAAAAATCGGTATTAGAATTGGGAGGCAGCGATCCATTTATAGTATTGGAAGATGCAGATATGGATACGACCGTGAATTGGGCTGTATACGGCAGAATGCAAAACTGTGGACAGGCCTGTATTGCAGCTAAGAGATTTATTGTGATGGACAAAGTATATGACGAATTTTTAGAAAAGTTTATAGCAGGTTTACAGAAAATGGAACCCGGTGACCCAATGCTGGAAGCAACAAAACTTGGCCCGTTAAGCAGCAAATCTGCTCTGGAAGGTCTGGAAGAGCAAGTGGAAAAATCTATAAAAGCAGGAGCAAAACTTTTAATGGGAGGTAAGCGCTTTAATATGAAGGGCTATTTCATGCAACCTACCATACTGGCAGATATACCAAAAGATGCGGCGGCTTATCATGAAGAATTATTCGGGCCAGTTGCTTCTGTGTACCGCGTTAATTCCGAAGACGAAGCAGTTACATTGGCCAATGCAACCAGGTTTGGTTTGGGTGGAGCCATATTTACAACCGATGAAAAGCGCGGACAAAAATTGGCAGAAAGAATTAATACTGGCATGGTATTTATCAATCATCCCACCGGCTCACAACCCGATCTCCCATTTGGTGGCACGGGCCAAAGTGGTTATGGCAGAGAGCTTTCATCACTTGGAATAGATGAATTTTTAAATAAAAAACTGATTCGTACAAGTGACATCAATGATAAATAATAATTACAGCTAAATAAAAAAAAGGAAAATAAACTTTCCCTTTTTCATTTAACATTACATCCAGGTAAATTACAGTTTTAATTTTTTCTAGATCAACAGATTATAACACGATTATATTCTAAACCCTAAATTAAAAAAATGAAAACCGAACAGATTGTATTAGCATCAAGGCCAACAGGGTTACCTGTTAGTAACAACTTTAGAATAGAGCAAGTTGAACTACCAGAAATTAACGCCGGCGAAATATTATTAAAGGGTATGTATTATTCTGTTGATCCCTATATGAGAGGTAGGATGAATGATACTAAATCTTATGTTCCTCCTTTTGAAATAAACAAACCCCTCAACGGAAGTGTGATAGGAAAAGTAGTAGAAAGTAAATCGGATAATTACAAGTCCGGTGATGTAGTTGTGGGCAGTTTTCCCTGGCAAAAAGATTTTATTGCAACTGAAAAAGATGTACGAATAATTGATATTACTATAGCACCTGCCAGTTATTACCTGAGCATATTAGGTATGACTGGTTTGACCGCTTACTTTGGTTTAATGCAAATAGGCAAGCCAAAAGCCGGAGAAACAGTAGTTGTTTCTGCTGCTGCAGGGGCAGTTGGCATAGTAGTAGGGCAAATTGCCAGGATACAAGGATGCCATGTAGTTGGAATCGCAGGATCTGATGAAAAAACAAAAATGCTGATATCCGGATTTGGTTTTAATGAAGCCATCAACTATAAAACTATATCCGATATGAACAAAGCAATTGCAGAGGCTTGTCCAAAAGGAGTTGACGTTTATTTTGATAATGTGGGAGGCGAAATTTCCGATGCGGTAATAAAAAATATTAATTTTCATGCAAGGATACCATTGTGCGGACAAATATCATTATACAATAGCACGGAAACGCCGATGGGGCCCAGATTACAGCCTATGTTACTTACAAAGAGTGTTTTAATGCAAGGTTTTATTGTAAGTAATTATCAAGCTCAATTTCCTGAAGGAATTAAAATGCTGGCACAGTGGATCAAGGAAGGCAAATTAAAGTTTACAGAAACTATTGAACACGGTTTTGAAAATTTACCAACGGCATTACTGGGTTTATTTAAAGGAGAAAATACTGGTAAGATGATCGTAGAGGCCTGATAAAATTTGAAGAGGCAATAGTGAAGGGTATGATACTATTTCTTTTACAAACCATTGTGTAAATTAATAAACCCTCAAATAATATTTTTGTTGGTAGAAACAAACATGATAATTCAGGAGCAAAAGAAGTTGCTGCATTTCGTTCCTCTTCCAGCGGAGCATCCCCAATGATGCTTCGCAAATCTTCTTCATTGTTCAATAAAAAAATCTACTGACTAAAATAAAGGCCGGGGATAATAAACTGTGTACCGGTCTGTTTTTTAGTGCCCCTCCGGTTATATCTTCCCATCTCTAATCTCCACCACCACACCAGGATCGAGCAATGCGCTGGTATCCCCCAGATTAGCAATTTCTCCTTCGGCTATCTTTCTTAAAATCCGCCGCATAATTTTGCCACTGCGTGTTTTAGGTAAACCTGTTACAAACTGAATTTTATCTGGTTTGGCAATGGAGCCAATGATTTTTGAAACGGTTAAACAAATGTCCTGGCGACGTTGGTTTTCATCTCCATGATGACCGTTGTAAATAACAAATGCATAAATGCCCTGCCCTTTGATATCGTGCGGATAGCCTACCACAGCGCTTTCTACCACACCTGAGTGCATGTTGATGGCGTTTTCTACTTCTGCAGTGCCAATACGGTGACCGCTGATATTTAACACATCATCTACCCTGCCGGTGATGCGGTAAAAACCATTTTCGTCTTTTAATGCACCATCGCCGGTAAAATATAAATTGGGATAAGTAGCAAAATAATTTAACCTGCATCTTTCATGATCGCCATAGGTTGTTCTTAAAATACCTGGCCATGGCGCCTTAATGCAGAGATTGCCTTTCAGGTATCCGTGCTCATCTTTTTCTGTTACTTCATGTCCGTTTTCATCAACCATTATTGGTTGTACACCTGGCATGGGCAGTGTTGCCCAGCTAGCTTTTGCAGGCGTAATACCGGCCATATTTGATATCAGCGTTCCTCCCGTTTCGGTTTGCCACCAGGTATCTACAATGGGACATTTTTTCTTCCCGATATTTTCATCATACCAATGCCACGCTTCTTCATTAATGGGTTCACCCACGGTACCCAATACCTTTAATGAAGATAAATCTTTGTCTTTTAAAGGTTCTAACCCAAAGCTCATTAAACTGCGTATCGCTGTAGGTGCAGTATATAAAATGTTGACTTTATATTTTTCCACGATATCCCAAAAACGTCCTGCATCCGGCCAGGTGGGAATACCTTCAAACATAACCGATGTGCCGCCTGCACTTAGTGGTCCGTACAAAATATAACTATGCCCGGTTATCCAGCCAATATCAGCGGTACAAAAATGTACATCTCCCTGATTGTACTGAAATACATTTACAAATGTATACCCTGTCCATACCATATACCCGCCAATACTGTGTACCACGCCTTTTGGTTTACCGGTACTGCCGGAAGTATATAAAATAAACAAAGGATCCTCGGCATCCATTTCTTCTGCCGGAAAAGATATCACCCCGTTTTTTTCAATTTGTGTTTCTGCAAAATCCATTTCATCTTCCCACCATACATCTCTTCCTTTTATCATTGAAACCGGTACCCTTGTACGGGTGTAAACAATCACTTTTTTAACAGTTTTATTTCCTATCAGCGCATCATCAATAATACTCTTTAAAGGGATATCTTTTGCGCCGCGGTAAGCACCATCGCAGGTAACAATAAAAGTAGCCTGTGCATCAAATAGCCTGTCAGCAATACTTTGAGCACTAAAGCCTCCGAATATTACGCTATGGATGGCCCCGATTCTTGCGCAACCCAATACTGCATAAGCCAGTTCGGGTACCATGCCCATATAGATACAAACCCGGTCGCCTTTTTTTACACCATTGTTTATCAATACCTGGGCAAACTGGCAAACCCTTTTGTGCAGGCGTGCATAGGTTACTACCCTTGTTCTTTCTTCCGGGTTATTTGGTTCCCAGATGATGGCAGGTTTATCAGCCATAGTAGCCAAATGACGGTCAATACAATTTTCGGTAATATTTAATTTCCCTCCTTTAAACCATTCAATTTTTGGTTCAGTAAAATTCCAGTCCAGCACCCTATCCCATTTTTTGCGCCAGTAAAAATTATCCGCAACGTTGCCCCAGAAGCCTTCGGGATCGTCTACACTTTTTTTATAGTCCTGGTGATACTGTTCCAAACTTTTAATCTTATAAGAATATGACATCGCAATTGCTGTTTTAAATTATTCAGTTATGTTCGCCACCAAATTAATATATTTATGCCAATTAAACAGGGCAAACGATTGACTAAAATTTTAATACTTCTTCATGGCTATTACTACCACAAAAGGAATCAACAAGGTAATCTTTTCTTCTTCATTGGGTACTTTAATTGAATGGTACGACTTTTACATTTTTGGTATGCTGGCCAAAACCATTTCAGTACAATTTTTTCCGGAAGGCAATGATACCGCAGCCTTGTTAAGTACCCTCGCCATTTTTGCAACCGGTTTTTTAATACGTCCATTTGGTGCACTGGTGTTTGGAAGATTGGGAGATTTAATAGGCAGAAAATATACGTTTTTACTAACCCTGGTACTGATGGGTGGTGCTACTTTTTTAATTGGCCTGGTACCGGGTTATAAAACCATTGGCATTGCTGCCCCGTTGCTGGTGTTGTTGTTGAGATTAATACAAGGCCTTGCGCTCGGCGGTGAATACGGCGGCGCCGCTACCTATGTTGCGGAACATGCTCCTGAAGGCAGGCGGGGCTATTTTACCGCATGGATACAAACCACTGCCACATTAGGTTTGTTTGTAGCATTGGGCGTAATAATGGTAGTAAAGGGTAACATGAGTGATGCATCATTTAATGCGGAGTGGGGCGGCTGGCGCTATCCTTTCTGGATATCAATTTTGCTGGTGGTGGTTTCTATTTACATTCGCATGAGGATGAATGAATCGCCTGCTTTTGCCAAACTGAAAGCCGAAAAGAAAACATCGGTAAACCCATTAAAAGAAAGTTTTGGTAACAGGAGCAATTTTAAAATGGTGCTGCTAGCATTGTTTGGAGCGGTAATGGGACAGGGCGTTATCTGGTATACCGGACAGTTTTACGCACAATCTTTTTTAGAAAATACAGTGAAGATTGAATTTATGCAGAACAGGGAAATATTGCTGTGGGGCATTGCACTTGCCACGCCGTTCTTTGTTTTTTTTGGATGGCTGAGTGATCAATTTGGAAGGAAGTGGATTATGCTGACCG
>NZ_JACMOO010000085.1 GCF_014377975.1 Ferruginibacter sp. | reverse complement strand
GCTGCCTGCGGATGTGGCGCTGTTTTCATCAACCCTGCAATGTAAGACGCTGTAATATTTTCCTTATCCGGTATGGTAACCATTTCAATAGGATGTTGTATCATTTGCTGGTAATAAACTTCGGAAAACCATACTGGTGCTGCATCGCTTTGATTGTATAAAATACGCATGGGCGTTTGGCGATGGTGTATTTGTGTTAAGTAAGTAGTGCTGTCTTTAACTTTCGTTTCCATTATGACTGCCCTTAATTGTTCTCCACCAGCTTTTACATAGGCTTCTTCAATACGCTTTCCAATACCTTCCCAGGCAGGATTTGGCATACTAACCCGCACGTCTTTTCTACCAAGATCTTTTAAACCTTGTATATTTTTAGGATTTCCTTTGGGTACCATGATGGCTAATTTATTAAAAGCATACACAGCAGTATTGGTAAAATAAGCCGTCATTTGATCCATCCGGCTTTTCCCTGCGCTGTAAACATCAGGCTTTAAAGTAATGCGCATATTGCCAATGGTTATGGAGCCGCCTTCAATCTGTTTTGCCAAAATACCTGGTGGCAAGGTTTCTACAAATATTCGTTGATATTGCGGATACTGTTTTTTAAAACCAGCTAATAAATCATCCACACACATAAACTGATTGCCTGCAAAAAATACCACTAACTGTGGGTCGCTGATATCTCCAAACAGATCAGGTACATTATCTACACCTGGTATGGTAAACATTACTTTGCTTTCTGGTGGCGTATTCCAGGGCGCATCAAACCGATATTCCTGAGCTTGTGCGGTAAATAAACAACTTATTATTATTAAAAATGCCGTAATTATTTTTTTCACTTTTATACTTTATTTTTTATTTTATGGTTTAATACTAGCCCAACCCTCACCCTGCCGGATAATCAATTCTCCATTACCACTTGGCACTACAGCAACAAAATCGTACAGCTGATCACGCGTGATTTTTCTTTCTTTTAAAGAGTTGTTACATTGCGCTATTATCACGCCTTTTTGTACTAATTCTTTAAGTTCGGCTTCATATTTACTTCCTTTTAAACAGGCATCCGTACCACCACTAAAAGTCACCAATTCAATTTCAATTTTGCCTGCAAGCCTTACATCGTTTAAAGCATTGTTGATATTCCGAAGGGCCTTTTCAATAATTTTAGGATCTGCATTATCCAGCTGGTAAATGGTATGGTACATTTTTTTTGTAGCTTTTGCACCAGTAAAAGACTTATTTTTTTCTAATGCGGCGTCATTGCTTTGTGCCATAGCAGCGGTTGCTAATAATACAAAACTTAGCAGGGTAAGTGTTAACTCTTTCATGATTTACTATTTAATTTTTGAAAATTGTTTGATTCTACAAATAAGCGTATTTAGGTCGTTTTTCAGTAAAGGTATCTGTATACGCCCAAATGAAAAATCAATTGATTTCCTGAAGAGATTCTTCCAGTTTTACCCCTTGTTTTTGTACAGCATTGTCTTGGCCTTTCCAAGGCAGCTGCATTGGCTGCTTTTTCTTGCGTTAGTTCAGGCTCACGATAGTCTGTATCCAAAAGGGAACTTATTTGTTACAAATCCTGCAAGAGTACTAAGGCGGTAAAGACCTGCCACATCATCGAAAATATGCGCTCGCCGCAATGGCGCCTGATTCTACCCTGGCTAATTTATATTTAAAAATCTTCTTCATCATTGCTGCTGCAGATTTGGCATTTGGCAGCATACCATTTTTACCCGCTACAGTATAATCTTCTACTGTTAATATTCTATTTTTCGTTTGCTGGTACCACCACAGATACACCATTTTGGCATACCATTACCAAGGCATTTTATCGAAGCATGCATAGCCTTTATTGCCTTGTCAGCAATGGTTTCGCTTCAGAACAATATATCAATCTACGCAACAATTTCATCCGGTTATAAAACGTAGGAACGCGCTTTCAGAAAATAGTTACACGGGTTTTACTTTACATTCGCCTTTTATTAACATAAATAAATTCACTTTATGCAAAGCCAAACAAAAGCCTTGCGCATCCTGGTAGTAGGTTGCGGCAACATGGGTGCTTCTCATGCCATGGCATATCATACAATGAACGGATTTCAAATCTGCGGATTGGTATCCAGGGGAAAATCGAAGGAGCTGTTAAATGCCAGACTGGGCAATCAATATGCGCTGTTTGATGATATGGACACCGCAATAAACGCTACGCAACCGGATGCTATCTGCATTGCAACTTATCCCAATACGCACGAAAGTTTCGCCCTCAAAGCATTTGAAAGCGGTTGCCATGTATTTATAGAAAAGCCGGTGGCTGATTCAGTTTTAGCCGCTGAAAACGTAGTGACCGCCGCTAAAAAAGCCGGCAAAAAATTAGTGGTGGGTTATATCCTGCGGCATCATCCTTCGTGGGAGCGCTTTATTGAATTAACCCAACAATTGGGCAAGCCGCTGGTAATGCGCATGAATCTGAACCAGCAAAGCGATGGTGCCATGTGGACATTGCACCGCAACCTTATGAACAGCCTGAGCCCAATCGTTGATTGTGGCGTACACTATATTGACGTAATGTGCCAGATGACCAGGAGCAAACCTATTGCAGTACATGCCATCGGTGCACGACTTACTGAAGCTATTCCGGCAGGCAATTATAATTATGGCCAGCTACAAATAAAATTTCAGGATGGCTCCGTAGGCTGGTACGAGGCTGGCTGGGGACCAATGATCAGCGAGACCGCCTTTTTTGTAAAGGATGTTTTTGGTCCCAAAGGTTCTGTATCAATTGTGGCCAAAGAAGCAGGCGGAGCTGGTAAATCTTCGTCTATTGAAGCCCACACCAAAACTGAATCGCTGCGTTTTCATCATGCAGAACTGGATGAAGATGAAAAATTTCTGAAACCAGACGAATGGATCAACCTCGAAGATGAGCCAGATCACCAGGAGCTTTGTAACCGTGAGCAACGTTATTTTCTCAACGCAATTTTGGAGGATACAGACCTGGCCGCTCATGCCGATGATGCTGTTAACAGTTTACGGATTGCTTTTGCCTGTGATGAATCTATCAGGACGGGGCAGGTGATATCGTTGGTGTAAAATAAAGATGGACTTTTTTTATAGATTAAAAAGAGTGTACGACAAAGCATATTCAATGTAGTAGTTTGGTGCTGTGTTCGTTTAAAAAAGTAAAATTGTCCAAGCTAAAACTACCCGAACAAAACGGCATTGACAATTGTAATGGTGGGTATTAATATTTCAGTAAATTATAACACGGGCGCCGGATAGCTGACATCAACGGCTTTCGTTCAGCAACGCTTAACTTTGTATTAAACAAAACACATTATCATGGAAAAAGCAATTCTTGCCGGAGGCTGTTTTTGGGGAGTAGAAGAACTCATCCGCAAGTTACCTGGCATTCATTCAACAGTTGTGGGGTATACGGGCGGCGATGTACCCAATGCAACCTACCGCAATCACGGCACCCATGCTGAAGGCATTGAAATACAATTTGATCCGTCGATTTTATCCTACCGCAGTTTGCTGGAATTTTTTTTTCAGACCCATGATCCTACCACACTCAACAGGCAGGGAAACGATCGTGGCCTGTCCTACCGCTCTGCTATTTTTTACCTGGATGCAGGGCAGAAAGCAACGGCTGAAACATTGATCAGTGAAATGAATGCTTCTGGTAAATGGCCTGGGCGGGTAGTTACTGCAGTAGTACCAGCCACCGATTTTTGGAATGCTGAAGAAGAACACCAGGATTATCTTCAGAAGAATCCTTATGGATACACCTGTCATTTTATTCGCCCCGAGTGGAAAATAAGCTAGTGATTGGCGAAATTTTTACCATTCTCTATTGCCAGTGCATATTTAAATTATCCCTATAACTTTTGGTAGAAATTAAAAAAGCAAGGCGCTGTTTCCCCGGGCAGCGCCTTGTATTTTTAATAAATAAATCGCTATTTAAGCGTTGCTAAAAAAGCCACTACATCCCTGATCTCTTTTTTACTAAGAATATTTTTCATCTCCGGCATGCTGGAAAGTGCATTTGTTCTTTTTGCCACCTGGTTTTTGCTTACTACTGCATTGGGTTCACCACTAATCTTTACCGTTAATATTTTGTCTGTTTCCCCTTCTAAAATACCCGAGATGGTTTTACCATTTTTCAGCTGCAATGTTACACTGCCATAGCCAGGTGATAATCTTGCACTCGGATTGATCAAGGCCTCCAGCAATTTTTGTCTTGGCAGGCGGCTGGCAATGCCATTTAGTTTTGGGCCGGCATTACCACCCAAATCATCATAAGAGTGGCAGCGGATACATTGTGATGCCTGGCCTTGAAAAAAGATATTCTTTCCATGGGCCACATCACCGCCATATAAACTACCGGCAAAAGAAGCCGTAAGTTCATCTGCTGAACTGCTGGCAAACGCTGCTTTATATTTTGCAATCAGCGGTTGGCTTTTGGTGCTGTCAATTGCCTGGCCCAGTTCAAAATAAATATCCGGGGATAATTTTTTGTCTGACAACTGCGCCAGCAAACCCGTAAACACCTCATTGGTATTGCTCACCGGCAGATTGCCCAGTGTAAGCAGGGCTGCCTGTTTTTCTTCCGTGGTTTTAGTATTGATAACGTCTGCAAGCAACTTTACCATCAAAGGCTTTGGAATATTTAGTTTGCTGATCATGTCAATACCAGCCACCCTCACTTGTTTGTCGGTGCTGGTTAACGCAACCTGTATAGCTTCTGCAACTGTTGTATGCTGCATGGCTGCCAGTGCTTTCAGTGCCTCCACTTTTACAGGCGCATTGTTATCATGTTTCAGCAGCAGCAGCAATTTTGATGCGCCCTGCACAAGGTTCAGTTTGCTAACTGCCTTTATGGCGCTAAGCCGCACAGCAGCGTCATTGCTGTTTAGCAGTGTCACCAATGCGGTGCCAGCCTTGCTAATTACGAGCATACTATCTCTTTGTATCACACCACGGAATCTTCCATCAACCCTGTCTACAACAGATGGCCTGGCCCAGTTGCCAAGTGTAGCAATAGCCTCCGCTTTTAGTGCCGGCGGGTTAGCCGCCGCAGCATAATTTACCAGGTTTTGTATAGAAGCCACAGTGCCCAGCCGTGAGTTGGCACTGATTGCCCTTCTAATCAACGCTTCATTTTTAAAAGTAGTGGTGTTTAGTAAAGCCGCCAGCGCAGGGATGGCGCCTTCTATAGACAGATCATCATTGATACCCCGTGCTGCCTCTGTTACAATAAACTCATCGGCATCGTTTAAAAATGTTGCAATACCGGCATTACCCATTCTTCTCAATGCCACCACCGCAGCAATTCTTACGCCACGGGACGGATGGTTTGCCAGTGCAATTATGGGATCAGCTTTTCCAATTCTTGCCAAGGCAAGGCTGCCTGCATGACGCAGGTATGCATCTTTATCATTGTTGGCAGAAAGCATTTCTACGATTGCGTTAGTAGCTGGTTCATACACAATTCTACCAAGTGCTTCGGCTGCAAAAAAACGGGCACGGCTGGCAGTATCTTTCAACAGCGGCAGCAGGTATTTACCGGCACCTGCGTATTTAATATCGCCAAGCCACTTGGCTGCCTGCGCTCTTATCTCCGCATCTTTATCCTGCAAAAAAGGAAGGAGTGCAGCAGCGTATTTTTTATCTTGCCGGGCCAACTGACTAATGCCCCAGATTGAATTTACCCTTGCCAGTTGGTTAGCAGTTTGGGTAAGATATTGCTGAAACATCGCTGCACCTTTTTCTTTTCGTTTCACCAGTTCAAACTGTGCTTTCATTCTTACCCTCATGTCAGGATTCTTTAACAATTCGCCGAGCGATGCTTCGCTATTGACAGTAAAATCAGCTGCCAGCAAATTTTTTGTCAACACGCGGTCTGGGAGTGAGGCTGCATTTTTATCATCCATTTTCCATATTCGTCCGTAGTTATGCGTGCCCCATCCGTCAATCCAGTCTGCTACATACATAGCACCATCCGGGCCAAAATCAAGCCCTGTAGCCAGCACACCGCCCAGTACTTTCTTGTTTTCGCCTAGTGAAAAACCTGCACCTGCAGGATTAAGTTTGAAACTGTAAATACCTGATTGTGCAGGATTGCCCACAAACTCAGCCACAAAAAAAGTGTTGTTGTATTTGGGGCTTAATGCCGTACCAGGATTGTACACAAAACCTGCAGGACCGCTGACAAAATTTTCTATACATGGCGTAATGTATGCTGCCTGTCCTTCAAACCTTGGCTTCCACAAGTTTTCTGCCATCCACACTTTATAACTATTGTTTTTTGGATCATTGTATTTACCATACTGCCAGTTGCTCCGCCACCCAATGTCGGCCCCGTTTACAATATATACCAGCCGTTCTTTCTCACCGGCATGATCACCATCATTGTCTTCACTGATGAGGTTGCCATACTGGTCAAAAGCAAACTCATGCGTATTGCGGTTGCCGTAAGCAAATATTTCAAAATCACTTCCGTCAGGGTTGCTACGGGCTATCACGCCGCTATTAGGATGCTTCCATTCCTTTCCGCTTTTGTCTTTTCCGCTAAATCCAATGTCGCCGATCTGCCAGTATATTCTGCCATCGGGGCCCATTTCCACTCCAGACATACCGTGGCCGCTAAACCCGATGTGAATGCCATATCCATGAGACATAGAAGTTTTTTCATCTGCTATACCATCACCATTTTTATCCTCCATTCTCCACATATCCGGACCTACGGCAACGTACAAATTTTTTCCATCAACCAGCACCCCGCCGGCAACATCCGTTACTTCGTCATGAAAATCGTTTACCACCAACTGCGTTCTATCTGCTACACCATCACCATTTACATCCTCCACTTTATACACCTTTTCTGTTTCAACGGTCATGTCTTTCCAGTCGTGGGAGCCATCTTTATTTACATCTTTCAGCCATTCATTTTTTTTGCTGTTTTCAGGCGATAGGGTGCTGTGCAAAAAAGCACGCTTTTCTTCTACGGTTTGCAGTTGTATGGAGGCAAGCTCCCAATCCTGGTGGCCGCGAATATCAAATTCAGAATTCTTCTGCCGGTTGGTAGTGGTGTAATAAATTTTACCCGAATCGTCTATGTCGATTGCAATGGGAGAAATTATCAGCGAATCGACACCCCACAAAGAAAGGGTAAGACTGTCGGCCAGTTCTGGTTTGACCAGTGCGCCAATAGAATCGGCCATTGACTTGGTTTTCGCCGGATTCATCTGGTAAATATGCTTATCAGTAACGGCGTAAGCATCTTTTTTTTGATTACACGCTGCAAGCAGGCTGATAACTGCTATGCCATAAAAAATGTGGTTTGAAAGATAACGGGGAAGCATACAGTTGAATTTCATATTAGACAATTATAAAGGTGGAGATACAATATTATGGCAAAAGCAGGATTGTTGAAAATGTTTATTCTGCTTAGGGGAAAATAATGAAGTTCAACATCACCCTTAAGCAATTAGACAGAACGATTGCTACTAATAGTATGCTGTGCAAGTATACCAAGCGAATACAGCGTAATACCAATCCTTGAGTCATTTTACAACTGACATAAAATAAAATCAGCAAAGCCACCTGAAATTCAGTGCTGAGTTTTTTCGCCCGAATGAATTTGATTATATAAACATGGCATTCGTTAAAATCCAGCATTCAACACGTTGATAAATTAATATGCGTATACCCGGTACGTTGTGGAGTTAGTAAATGAATTATAAATGCTCTAGCGTGACATATTTGAAAAATATTTTCCAAAAAATGTTGTCTTTATGAAAAGTGTTCCCCTTTCTTAACCTCTGAAATTGATGTAGTAATTAGTAGCCGGGCAAAGATCAATAATTTCCAGTCCCAGACTTGCAGTATGTGCAGGCTAACAACCAGGAAGCTATTAGTTTTCTTTAACTACAAAATAGGGCAACCTATCCAGCGGAACAGTTATTTCAACCGTTGTACCACCTTTATAAATTTTCCCATCATCTCCCATCCATTTTCCTTTGCTGAGTTTTGGAAACCGTACTATTCTTGTTTTATTTTTGCTTTCAAGCATGGGCGCCACCATGATGTTATCTCCCAATAAAAACTGATCATTTACAGTGGAAAGACCCTGGTTTGGAAAAACATATTCCAGGTATTTTACAATGGGCTCTCCGGTTGTAGCTGTAGCCCGTACTAATTCCATAATAACCGGCATAAATTTATTTCTTACAGCAATTACTTTTTTAATGGCATCAAAATGTACACTATCCAGTACTCGCCAGGGTGCCACTGAAAACTGCATCATGGGCATCAGGCCGTGGCATTGTGCAGAGCGAACAATTAGGTCCTGGTCCAGGTTATTTTTGTTACCCCAAAAGGAACCAATTTCCCCGCCACCAATCATGTCGGGGCATGCGTATGTGTAACCCACCAGCCCCTGCAATAATATATCCGGAATCAATGTTTTTATATCAACCCAGTTGTGTGCTTTATCCCTTAGCCTTTGTACCAGTGGCTTTCCGCCCATTTTCCAGCAGGCCCGGTATTCATTCAGGGGATACTTTAATCCGATGGTTGCAAATAACCGGCTGTGTTCATTGGCCGTAACTTTTTTCATTGATATCAAATTAGGTGGATAGTATTCAAAATCTCCGGCATCTAATTTATAACCATCTACACCATACATGTTTTGCAAATAATTCAACCGACCCTGAAACCAGTTTACAGCAATGGGATTTGTAAAATCAAGTTCTGCAGAAAAACCATTCCACCATTTCACCAATAAAGATTCGCCATTGTTGCTGCTATCTTTTAACAGCGCACCTTTTTCAGAAAGCTCCCTGTATTCTTTACTATCGGCGCTAACAAAAGGGCAAATCCATAGCATTACTTTAAATCCCAGGCTATGCAATTCATCCATCATTTTTTTAGGATCCGGAAATTTTTTTGAATAGAAATCCCACACACCATAATTTTCCTGCCAGGTGTCATCAATCATTAACACACCAGGTGCCAGGCCATTGTCGATGATGGCATGCGCATACTTTAAAACATCTTGCTGGTTTTGATTGTAGTTCAGTTCTATCCAGGTATTGTATTGCGGCTTTGTTACCAATAAAGTATCCGGCATTTTACCATCCGCAGGAAAATATTTTTTACGAACATATTGCTGCACTTCTTTCAAGGTTTTACCTGCTTTGCCCGTATCAACGATGCCTAAACCGGTAACGCTTATTGTACCATCGGCTACTGAAAACTTAAAAGGCTCTTCACTCCATATAAATCTTCCTTTATTGGAAAGTAACAAAGGCTGCACCTGGTTACCTTCATTATTACCCAATAAATCATTTGAATATTTTGTAACCACAGAGAAAGGCATCAGCTGCCCGTGATTGATGATACCACACCACCACATTTCATTAGTTTGTACAACTATTTTTATTAAATTAATCTGGGCACAACAGGATGCGCTGCAACATAAAATAAAAAGGATATTGAGTTTAATTTTTTTCATGATCTTATTAATAAGTTTCAAAAAAAAGTGAGGGCCGTTGCCTGGATTTTTTAAAATACATACACAAGTTAGCCTTGCATCCACAAATCAAAAATAGGCTATAAAAAAAATTAAAAGATACACAAACGCTTGCACAGAAGAGGTTGGGTGTAAACGTTTGATTTAGTATCATTGGGCGTTGTTGCATTAATTTCCCAAACTAAACATGATATGGTTACCCGTTGATTTATTTTGAAAACCGAATGCCCACATTTATAATTGAACTAACGAACCCACAAGGAATACTCTACCGCACACATTCAAAAACTGGAGCCAGGTTGAGGCAAAATAATTGAACGCAGGTATTAAAAAATAGCGGAGGATGATACAAAAATAATCACAATACCTTCGCTAAGAAAGGCTAAAAAAATTTTCTGTAATGCAATAATTATTTAATAGAATACTTGTACTTATACCGCTCAAATAATTGTTTCTGTTTGTTATCTAAATTAATTTCACGGCCTTGTATAAATGCCTGTGTAACCTTGCTGCTCTTCATATCCAGCAGGTCGCCTTCGCTGATAACAATGTTGGCATCCTTACCAGTTTCCAATGAACCGGTTATGTTATCAATGCCTAAAATTTTAGCTGCATTTAAAGTTATAGCCGATAGCGCTTCTTCTTTTGTTAAGCCATAAGCCGCCATGGTACCGGCCTGAAAAGGAAGGTTGCGCTGGCGCCAGAAACCATCTCCACCATCCTGGCAGATAGTAAATAAAATGCCAGCCTTTTGTAAGGCGGCACCGGTTTTATAAGGCTGGTCTACATCATCATCATCCGTAGTGGGTAAACTATGTGGCTGCGATAAAATAACAGCCACCTTATTTTGCTTCAGCATATCGGTCATCAGCCAGCTATCCCCTGC
>NZ_JACMOO010000084.1 GCF_014377975.1 Ferruginibacter sp. | reverse complement strand
TTAAAAGTTGCTAATGGCTCGGACGTGACCATTTTGTCTGGTACGGTGTTTACAATAGATAGCCTCACACTGACACCCTCCTCCAATTTTACTCTAAGTAATGTTACGCTCAGTAAATCAGCAACTATTATTCATTCCCAAACCAATCCTTATATTTCCAGAGTATACCAATTCAGTAATACAAGTAACCCTTTTTCGGGGTCTATACTTATGAAGTATAGTGATGGTGCAGAATTGAACGGCATTAATGAGGCTGATCTTACTCTTAATATTCATAACGGTGTAAGTTGGAATGCTTATAATGCGACAACCCGCGATGGTACAAATAATTTTGTTTTGACAGATGGCCTTACGGGCATTACTTTAAATGAACTAACGCTTGCCAGCCAATTCGCTGCACTTCCACTTACCTGGTTATCTTTTGATGCCACTAAAGAAAAGCAAACGACCTTGTTAAAATGGAGCACGGCTTCAGAGCAGAACACCAAAAGTTTTGCAGTACAGCATAGTTCAGAAGGGGTAAACTGGAATACTATCGCTATCCTGCCAGCGGCAGGTAACAGCACCATTGCTATTGAGTATAATTATGTGCATACAAACCCGATTATGGGTACGAATTATTATAGAATAAAGGAGACGGACTTAGACAATCACTATAGTTACAGCCCTGTAAGAAAAGTATTGTTTACTACTTTAGAACAACCTTTCACCGTACTTGGCAACCCCGTTGCAAATGGTATACTGGTAGTAAAGCTTATTGAATTGACCCCCCTATCATTTTATACTTCTGATGGTAAATTATTATGGCAGCAACTGATAAGTTCTGGAATTAAAATCATCGATGTTAGCCGATATGCTAAAGGATCTTATTTTTTGCGATCTGCTAATTACACACAAAAAATAGTTATACAATAAAAAAGCTTAAAATATTTTTCTCGATTAATACATCAGACCAATTATTCAATTATTTCAAATAAATCATTATGAAGAAATATCTCTTTATTATTGCGATAATTTCTTTCTTTTCCTGCCAAGTATTTTCTCAAGTTGGTATTGGCAACAGCAGCCCTGCTGCTAAACTCCATATTTACAGCACAGGCAGTCTTACTGTTCCTAACATGTTAGTTGAAGAAGCCACAAATTCAGATGCCCGTGTAACATTTAAAAATACTTATGGAAAATCTTTTACCGTTGCGGCGCCGGCAAACGTTGCATCGCCGGAATTGGCTTGTGCCTGGCGTGTAATGTCAAAAAACTAGTTGAGATTAAAAACAAAAACTGATTAAACAAATTTATGAGTACTATTTCCTTGAAAATATCTCCAATGAATGTAAAAAAATTTAAAATAAAGATTATAAATATGAACCTAATAAAACAATGCTCATTGCTATTACTATTTTTTACGGTAGTATCTGCAAAAGCCCAGGTAGGTATTGGCACTACAACACCTTTGGCCCGCCTGCATGTAATAGATAGTTCTGTACTTTTTAGTGCTACAGGCGATATACCAGCCACCGCAGGTAATACCCCCATTAGCGGTGGAGGAAGAAGGATGATGTGGTATGCCGACAAAGCTGCTTTCAGGGTGGGATATGTAGCCTTCGGAGATTGGGATAAGGACAACGTAGGGAATTATTCTCTTGCTACCGGTTATTATACCATAGCCAGTGGGGATAAATCTACTGCACTGGGATATGTCACAACAGCATCAGGTTTTGCATCCACTGCA
>NZ_JACMOO010000437.1 GCF_014377975.1 Ferruginibacter sp. | reverse complement strand
TGTTGATTCAACCTTGTAAAACCATAATTGTAATTATTATAACTAACCCCTGCATTTATAATAAAATTTTCTGCCAGGCTGATATCCGTCTGTAAAAAAACATTGTATTGTGTTGCGGCAATCTCATCATCAAACTGCAATGTATCCGGCACCCCAAGCCTGTTACCAAATGTTCTTGTGCTGGTAAACCCATATTGGTATTCGCCACCAAAATGTACAGTCACATGGTTATTGTGGTATTGGGTAATACTTCTGCCTCCAATACCCTGTTCTGTTTTACGCTGGTAATTTAAAATAGACGGATTTTTAAAACGGGTATTGGAAGTATAAATACTGGTGGTATTATTCCAGGCTGTATTAAACTGATATGTATGAGCAAAGCCGGCATAAAATGTTTTTACAAACAAGGCTGCCTGCTGATCTGCGGCACTTTTAAATGGTCCACTGGCAGGTCTTGACTGCCTTGGATCAGCAGTCATTTGCGCATTAGTTAAACCGCCCGGTGTTTGGTAATACAAGTCGCTATAAAAAATATTAGTGCTGATGGTTTGCTTTTTATTTATTGTAAATAAAGCAGTGTAATTAGCTACATCCCTGCGCAAGTTGGTATGATTTCGCCAGCCATCACTTTGCTGATGTGCATAGCTAAATGTAACGGTTGAATTATCTGTATTTTTTTTATACCCCACATTTGTTTCAAACATACCCCAACTGCCGGCCAGGGTATTTATGCTGATACTATTTTCTTTTTTATCTGCTATGCCATTGCTTAGTAACACCACACCGCCCGTACCTGCACCATACATGCTACCACCCGGCCCTTTAATAATTTCTATCCTGTCTACATTGTTGAACCCAAGTTGGTTTAGGTAGGTGTTGCCATTGGCATCGGTAAACGGCATACCGTTCCAGTACACTTTTACATTGCGCACCCCAAAAGGAGAACGCAATAAATTACCCCGGATAGACAACCTGTAACTGCCCGGGCTGCGTTCATCCATCTTAACACCTGGTACTGTATTTACGGACTGTACAAATGAGGTATTTCCATATCTTTCCAAATCAGCTTTGCTTAATATACTTACTGATACCGGGATATTTTGTATGGTAGTATTTCTTTCAAAAGCCTTTACTATAACAGTTTGTAAAAAGGTACCAGCGGGGTTTAATGAAATGATGTTATTTGTATCTGAAATAAAACTTCCTGAAAATGTTGTATAACCAACATAGGTGAAAACAAGGTAAGCTTTGGTGTTGCTGTCACTAAAACTAAAGACTCCTATTGAATCAGTAATGGCAATAGGGTTGTTTGCAACACTTACGGTTACGCCCGCCAATGGCTGATTGTCTTGCGTACTTATTACAATACCCTTAAAATTATTCTGAGCCGTCAACAGGGTTCCCCAAATACTTAATAAAAAAATTGAAATGAATCTTAATAACATACTACTTTTTGTAAAATTTAAACACAATAGTTAAACCAGATATTTAAAAAAAAAAGACAAATTAAAAATAAAGCGCTTACTACTACGGCAGAACTGACTTTTCGTTTTAACTTCTAACACAACCGGCTACTCCTTACCAGAAATACCCGCTGCCTCAAAGCTGGCCATCTCATTTATAAAAGCAACGGCACTTCTTATAAGTGGTATTGCAAGGGCTGCACCGGTTCCCTCGCCAAGGCGCATCCCCAATTGCAGCAATGGCTGAACATTTAAGTGCTGCAACATTTTGCGGTGTCCCTGCTCATCACTTGCATGTGCAAAAACGCAAAAAGATAATATGTCTGGGCTAATAGCCCTGGCTATTAACAAAGCTGCCGTTGCAATAAACCCATCAACCAAAATCAGCATCTTTTGTTTAGCAGCCTCCATAAATGCACCTGCCATCATTGCAATTTCTAAGCCGCCGATTTTACTTAATAATTCATACAATGAAAAAGTTTCTTTTTGCAACTGATGAAAATCACTCGCGGCCTGAAGTGTATCTATTTTTTGTTGTAGCTGTTTGTCATTTAAACCTGTTCCCCTGCCTGCGCAGGCAGTTAGCGGAAGTTGCATTAGGTGATGCATGATGAGTGCCGCAGACGAAGTATTACCGATGCCCATTTCTCCAAAACCAATGGTGTTACAACCTGCATCTGCCAGATTGGTTACAATATTTTTACCTTTCTCAATTGCCAGATTTACTTCTGCAGTACTCAGGGCATTTTCGTATAAATAATTAGATGTACCCATCTTTATTTTTGCGTGGATGATGGGTAAGGCTGGATCGAAAAGAAAATTTACACCTGCATCTACAACAGTCAATGCAATATCATTTTGCATACAGAACACGTTGATAGCAGCACCACCTTTTATAAAATTTAATACCATCTGTGCTGTAACGGCCTGTGGGTATTGGTTTACCAAACCGGCTGCAGCAATACCATGGTCTGCGGCAAACACAACTATCGTTGGATGATTTATTTTTGGTGATAAGGTATTCTGCACCATCCCAGCCTGTAAAGCAATCGCTTCCAGCATTCCCAATGCTCCTAAAGGTTTTGTTTTATGATCTATTTTATGTTGCAGTTCATTTTGAAGATACTTATTCATAAACGATTTAACAGAATTATATTTTTTGTTAATAGAGATCGCAAAACCAAAACCCATATGGTGTTTCGGTTGCACCTATTGGCTGATTGCAGTTATCGTTTAGTTTAGCGGGTGCTTTATATTCTTTGTACACCATCTCGCCTTTGGTAATGGCAATAGGGTTTTTAAATACAGGACCATCAAAAACAAATGTGTGAAACTCGCCATTTTCTCCACAGGGGTCTACATTGACTGGCAGGTCTTCAATAAATTGTTTATCAATAATTCTTCCGCAAAAACTTTTATCCAAAAACTTTTCATTTACACAAACCACTATCGTTTTAAACCCCCGTTCAATAAATTCATTAACCAATTTGTTGGTATCAATTTTCCACAGGGGAAACAAGGGAATAATGTCCACAATCCTCAATTTATCTTCCCGGTATCTACGCAGGTCTTCCAAAAAAATATCACCGAAAATGGTATGTGTAAATCCCTCGACTTTCAGTTCCTCCATTTTGGTATTTAACAAAGTTTCATACACCATCATATCGGGTTGTTCGGGTAATTCTACTGTAGTTAATGGTATGCCTGCTGCAATGGCCTGTGCTTCCAGCAACTCCCGTCGTACTCCGTGCATGGATATCCGGTTATACGCTGCGTTTACGCTGGTCAATAATTTATCAACCCGGTACTTTTTTTGTTGCTGTATCAAATACAATGCAAAAGCCGAATCCTTACCACCACTCCAGTTGATATAAGTTTTGGCAACATCGCCTTCCGTCAAAAAACCGGTATCTTTTTTCAGATTGTTAACATACGGTTTCATTTAACATCTTTTATTGTAATGGGGATACCGCTTACCATTAAAACAACCTTAGCAGCTTTTGCGGCGGCATACTGGTTGGCCCATCCCTGCAGATCTGTAAATTTTCTACCCACTTCGGTTTCTGCATGCAGGCCCATTCCTAACTCGTTGCTTACTATCAGCAGGGTAGCATCAATTGCGTACAACGAGTCTATTTCCTTTTTAAAGGCAGCAAGACTTTTGTCAATATCGTTTTTATATTCTACAAAAAAATTAGTTAACCAAAGTGTAACGCAATCAATTACAACCACCCTGTTTTGAAGCAGTAAAGCACTGACTTCCTTTTCGGTTTCGAAATTTGTCCAGGTACCTGAGCGGTCATTTTGATGTCGTTGTATGCGGTCTTCAAAATCGCCACCCCAATGCTTTGCAGTAGCTACATATACTGGCGTTGAGGACAATGACAGTGCTATTTCCTGGGCGTATTTACTTTTGCCGCTTCTGGCACCACCGGTTATAAAGATGATCATGGTTGTTTGAAATCAGGCCGCAATTTCCTTCTCGTAGGCAATAAAATTTACCAATTTGTTATTGATGTTAATGATGGGCTTGATGATTATTTTACAGAGATACTGTTCGCCATTTTTACGGTAATTTTCTAATATTATTTCCGTAGATTCTTTTTGATAAAGCTGCTGTCTTACTGCCTGTGTATTTTCTTTGTTGGTAGCAATGCCTTGTAAAAATTTAGGATTTCTACCTTTGGCTTCTTCAAAACTATAGCCCGTCATTTCCTGAAACCCTTTTCCTGTATAAGATATGCGTTGTAAATGATCCGTAACTACAATTACATATTGCTGTATATTTTCAACAGCTTCTTTTGTTTGTTGTTTACTCCATTTATTAAGGAGTGCAATCTGTTTAATGGCCAATGCTGATTGCTGATGCTTCTCGGCATCTTTCATCAGTGAATTATATGTAATACAAAAGATATCCCAGCTTAAAAGGGGTGCTTTACAATTTTTATTTGACGTTAATTCCATAAAATTTAAATTTAATAAACAAAGTTTTTTCTAATTAGGATTTTGAGTTGTGAGATCTTGTATTTTATACACAACAAACTTCAGTAATTTACAAAAATACAATCAATAAATTGTTTATTGATCAACTGTTGTTCTTCATTATTTAAAATTATTCCACAGCACTGTCATTAAGCCATGTTGCCCACCTTACATTCAAATACCTATCCACAACGTTCACAACTTTATATACCGGCTTACACAAAAGCTGCCACATTTTGAATGTTTAAATATTTATGTTGTAAATGAACCGGTACTTTAAACAAATGGGGATTAAAAAGGGCTGCAAGCAATTGAATGCCATCAACCAGCGTGCCGGCAGATGGCTGTGTAAACAAATCGTAATCCGCTATAAAAACGGCCTGTTCCTGAACGGCGGTCATATTGCTCCAGCCTGGCTTTTCTGTAAGCAGGTGCAGCTCTTCCATTGTTCTTTTTATTTCAAAACCACATGGTGCAATTACCAGCACTTCGGGGTTGTACCTCAGCACTTTTTCCCATGGTGTTACAATACTATCGCCACCTGGATTAGCCAGCATATCTATTCCGCCGGCATAGGCAACCTGGTGTGGTATCCAATGGCCGCAATTGTAAATCGGCTCAATCCATTCCATCAGCATTACCCTTTTTGGCAATGCCCTTGTACGGCGCATTTCATCAATAATAAAATCAATGGTATGTTGTAATCCTGCCAGGTATTTATAGGCGGCTTCTTCCTTACCCAGTGCTTTTGCTATTACAATAGCTGTAGTAAAAACATCGGTGAGGTTGTTGGGCGTAAGCGGTATTAGCAGTGGTTGCTTTGTTAGTTTTGCTACGGCGGCAGCGGTACAGGCAGTATCAATCTGACACACTTCACAAACATCCTGTGTAAAAATAATATCGGGTTGTATTTGCTGCAAAATAGCATCATCTACATAATACATACTTTTGCCCTGTGCTTTGGAGGCGGAAAATATTTTATCAATTTCTATGCTGGTATAGGTGTTACCTTCCAGTACATAGCGCACTACTTTTTGTTTTTCTTCCAGGGCCCGTTTGGAACATTCAAAAGTTACGCCGTACAGATATTCCTGCAACCCCATATCATACATCATTTGTGTTGCGGCCGGAAGGAAGGAACATACTTTCATGGTGAGTAATGAGGAGTGTTGAGAGATTATTTTTTTATTAAAACAGTTGGTTGTGTTGGTTTCAAAGTGCCAGTCTTTTTATCTTCCAGGTCTTTAATAGATTCATTGGTAAAATAACCAGGTGCAACAACAATATCAAATTCATTGTCGGCTTCTATGAGTGATCCCCTTGAAATTTCATAAAAATCTTGTTGTTTCAACCGGCCAGTTTTTTTATCTTCTTTCTGTAATATGCAAATAAACAGAAAGCTTTGCAGTTCCCATCTGTTGCACCATATCAAACTTTTTCATCATTGGGAAAGTTTTTTATTATCCTGTATTTTTCAAAAGAGTATTCTTTGGCTGCAATAAAGACAGTTGATTTGGTAGGCGCAAGATTAGGAAACATACAAGTTGGCTTATGTAAATAATAATAACAACAAATTTAATTCCTTGTTCAGCCCTCCCCTTTCCTCATGTACTACGTACAACTATTTTACGCTATCTGTAATTTCAGCACCGTAAAACGTTGCTTTGCCAATTCAAATCCTCCAAATAAAATACCGCTATAAGTAAGGGTACCCATTAAAAAATTTTTCATAAAAGGAAACCCCTGTGTATAACATTGTACCAAACCGGCCCAGTTTTTTGTTAACGGCATCATAGTTCTTAAATCTGTTCCGCCACCTATCCAAACAGTAAAATCTGCTATCAGCCAATGGCTTAAAGCCGCTGCCACACTTGCCAGTACTACATTTTTTACAGATACCTTTTGAATGATCCATTTACCATAAAAAACAATTAAAGCAAATATGCCATAGATAATATACCAGCCGCTATACATGGCACCGTACTGCCCCTTAAAAACAAACAGGTTAATTATAAGATCGCTGACTAATAAAGTCAGCAGTGGAAACGCAACTGCTTTCCATTTGCTGGTAAAATAGGTTCCGCCAAATAAACCCATGGCTCCAATGGGTGTAAAATTTGCCCAGGGTGTTAGCTGTGCTGCATTGGGTATGCGCATGGCCGCCACTATAATCATTAAAAGCAGCAGAACTGCAAAACGGGGATTAATTTTTTGAGTTGACATGGTGATTGTTTTAAAATGAAGCAGGCAGTAGTTAGCTGCCTGCAATAAAAATTACAACGAAAAACTTAGGCCCGCCATTGCATTAAACTTACGGCTGGTATAACCAACAATATCAAAGTATTGCTGGTTAGTTATATTGCGTAAATCAACAAATGCACGAAGCTGTTTGGTAAAATTATATCCTGTATAAAAATCAATAGTATAATACTGCGGCATTAACGCCGGGCCTGCATCATACTCACCTTTTAACCTGCTGCCCACAAAGCGAAAAGAAGGCATTATTGTTAAGCCCTTTGCCGGTTGCAACGTTAGTGTGCTGTTAAAGGTGAAATTAGGGCGACGGTAAAAGTTTTTAACTTTTACATTATCATTTTTACCTTCTCCGTCCACATAGGTAAAGTTATTTATCCAGTTACCAATTTTATTAATGGCAGTAGTACTTTCCAGCTCAAAGCCATAGTCGTTTTGTTTATCCCGGTTGATGTATTTACTGGCATAAGTTAACGGATCATAATAAGAAATTATGACGTGCCGGATGTTTCTTTTAAAAGCCACAATTCGTAAGGAATTGTGTTTGTTATTGGAAAAAGACTGTACGCCCAGTTCGTAATTATTACTTTCTTCCGGCTGCAGATTTTTATTGCCATACTCGCTGTACAACTGGTACAATGAGGGCACTTTAAACGCCGAAGAAATATTTACAAATGCCTTGGTATTTTCATCAATATTATAAGATGGGTTAAAAGAGTACGTTGCATTGCTGCCATAAATACTGTGGTTGTTGTAACGTACACCGGCCTCTGCGTTAAAGCCATTTATGTTAAGTAATAACAACGAAGCATACACAGAATAGTTGGTTGTATGGGCACTGTCTTTTCCCAATACCGACGAATATCTATAATCATAATCACGTATGTAACCGGCATTGTTTTGATCAGTGTTTTGAGCCATTCGCTGCACACCTCCCGTCAGCGAAAATTTATTACTCAACGCAACGTTACCAAACAATTCAGCTACGTAGGATCTGCCTTTGAAATTACCCCTGTAATAATTTCCATTACCGGCAGCACTGGTAGTATCATTTTTCAACTGCCGTTGGGCATTGATAAATGTATTTGTAAAATGCAGGCTACCCGTTTTTAATTTATAAACAAGTGCTATCGAATTAATAAAACTGGTATTGCTACTGGTATAATCTTTATCGTCTGTAAACGCACCGGCGGCGAGATCATTTTTGTATTTTCCATAATTGCTTGCGGCTGAAACAGCTAACTTCTCAGTAAACTGATACCCTATATTTGCCTGAAAATTATCTTGCTTAAACCCATCTCTAATAAACCCATTATTGCCGGTACTATCGTAAGCAGTAGAAAAGCCTTTGCTATCCGTATGATTATAGGTAAGATTATAAGTAAACTTATTTAGTTTGCCATTGATACCTGCGCTGCCCCTAAAGGTATTATAACTGCCGTAAGAAATACTTGCCGCAGGACTGATTTTATGGAGGCCGCCTTTTTTGGTAATGATATTGATAACACCTGCTACCGCATCACTACCCCATAAAGTACTTTGAGCTCCTTTTAAAATTTCTATCCTTTCAATTTGAGTAGGGTTGATATTATTAAGATCGAACGAGTTGTTTATTTGCGAAGGATCGCCTACAGGAATACCATCCATTAAGATAAGCGTATTACCGGTACCGGCACCACGGAAGTAAATATCCTGGTTGGTACCCAAAGCATTGTTGGCTCCGTTTATAAAGATACCTGCCTGGTAATTCAAAATTTCTGTGAGTGTTTTACCTTCGTTGCGTTGTAGTGTTTCCTGATCAATTACCGTAACAACTTTACCAGTTTGCGACTGTTTGATGGGAAATTTTGTGGCAGTAACTACTACCTCATCCAATGTTTTTTTTGTACTGTCCTGTGCGTACAAATGACTACTGATAATTACAGCAGCCACAATAAAAATTTTCTTTTTCATTTGTCGAAAAATTTTTTTATGACTGCTTCCGGAAAATTGCCCTGCTGTTTTATTTAAACAGGGTTAGAAATATAAATGCCTTACAGCTTTTACACTCCATGCCTTTCACCCGAAAGCCGTGAATGATTAAATGCGATATCCGGCAGGTCTTCTGGCTTGGCGTTCACTTTACCTTCCCGTTAATAAAAACAGTGGTGTGAGAGAAGTTGCCTTTCTTTCGCCTCCATTTTGGGAGGTTCGGTTGGGCCGCCTTACAGCTACGGGGATAGCGCCGGATTTACACCGGCTTCCCTTTTAATTCTTCGCATTGAAGCGAAAAAACCAAATTCAATGCAAATGTAGGGAGATTGAATTTTACTATCTAAATAATAAAAGTGCTGTTGATACAATCAAACAATAGCAACTTCTTATTTAACACCTGAGACAACTTACTCACCTGTAAGTTTAGGAGGATTTTTTGTAACAGGTACAATTTTTATAACCGCATGCAGTATCTTTTCAGTATGCAAGTAAAAAATAAGCTGAATCTTTTTTCTTTTACCATGATTGTGGTAGGGCTGGTAATAGGTATGGGTATTTTTCGTACCGCAGCTACCAGTGCCAAAGACGCCATTGAGCCTTCGGTTTATTTCAGTGCATGGATCATTGGCGGGCTGGTAGCTTTTTGCGGTGCTTTAACTTATGCAGAAATAGGAAGCCGTTATCCTGTAACCGGTGGCTATTATAAAGTATTTGCAAAAGTCTATCATCCCAGTATTGCCTTTGCTATTAATTGTTTAATACTGGTAAGCAATGCCGCCAGTTTAAGTGCTGTGGCGCTAATTGGCAGCGGTTATTTATTAAAACTTTTCCCAGGCAACTTTACAGATATTGACAAAGCCCTGGTAAGTTCTGCCGCAATTATCCTTTTTTATGTTATTAATTTAAAAGGATTAAAAATAAGTTCCGCAGCACAGAATATTTTGATGGTGATTAAAATAAGCATGATACTGGTGCTGATAGCAGCATTGTTCTTCCCTTCTCATTATGCGCATGAAACTGTTTCATTAGCAAATCAGCACATTAGCAAATCAGCCAATTACAGTGACTGGATAAAAAGCCTGGGCGTAAGCCTTATTGGCGTTTCATTTACTTATGGCGGCTACCAGCAAACCATCAATTTTGGCAACGAAGTAAATCAACCTGCCAAAACTATTCCAAGGGGGATTTTTATCGGCATCCTCATCATTATCACTTTATACCTGCTGGTAAACATGAGTTACTATAACATCATTGGCTTTAACCAGATGAAGGGTGAAAAGGAAATTGCCTATGTAGTAATTGACAGAATTTTTGGCACCAGGGGCGCTACCATATTTTCGGCTTTTTTATTTTTAGGCGTGCTGGCGTATGTAAATGGTTTGTTGATGAGTAACCCCAGGGTAATGTATGCCATGGGGGAAGATGGAAGCCTGCCAAAATTATTTGCAAAACAAAATGATAAAACACAGGTACTTACTTTTTCTTTAACAGTATTTGCTGCTGTATGCATCATCATTCTTTTTTTTAGCCAGCAGTTTGAAAAAATATTAACCTTTACCATTTTTTTAGATTGCTTTGGTATGGTGTTGAGCAGTGCTACCATTTTCTGGTTTCGTAAAAAAACAAAATACCTGGACGGCACCGGCATTTACAAAATGAAACTGTACCCGCTGTTGCCGTTAATATTTATGGCTGCGTATTTTTTTGTAGGGGTAAGTATTACCATTGCAGACCCGATAGCGGCTATAACTGGTACAGGTATTTTAGCGGTATTTGTTGCAATCTATTTTATCGTTAAAAATAAATAACCTTCAAAAAATTTACATTTATAGAATCTAAAAATGATCATGACGAAAGAATTAATAAAAATCAAAATTGATTTGCTGCCTGCGAATAAGTTGGATGCTTTGAGAAAATTTACAGACTTTATGTTGTGTAAAGCCAACAATGAAATAATAACCCGACATTTAATGAAACTACTGGAACAAAGTAGTGCCTTTAATTTTTTAAATGATGAGCCAGATTTATACAGTGCTAAAAATCTTATAGAAAAATACCAATGAGCAAGAGCGGCATTGTATCAGTAATTTTTCGTTTTACGGATCTTCTATATTTTATTAATATGATTTTAAAATAGCAACTGAAAAGTAGTTGCAAATAAAAAAATATGTCTAAATTTGAAAAGTTAATTGATCGCCTGCAGCGAAAGCCCAAAGATTTTACCTATGAAGAGCTAAAGACTGTTTTAACGGGGTTAGGTTATTCAGAATCAAATAAGGGTAAAACCTCGGGATCGAGAGTTGCTTTTATAAATGTAGAAACAAACCATATTTTAAGAATCCATAAACCACATCCCCAAAATATTATCAAAGCTTATGTGCGGGAGTACATTATCAATGAATTAAAAACACAAAAAAAATTATGACAGAAAATATAATTGAATATAAGGAATTTATTGGTTCTGTAAATTATAGTGATGGAGATGAATGTTTTTATGGAAAAATTGAAGGTATAAATGATCTCGTAACTTTTGAAGGTGGTTCCGTAAAAGAATTAAAAAAGGCATTTCAACAGGCTGTGAATGATTATTTATCCTTGTGTGCTGAAGCTGGTAAAGAACCCTATAAATCTGTAAAAGGTTCATTCAATATTCGTATTGAACCAAAATTACACTACGATGCCATCTATACCGCCCTAAAAAAAGGCATGTCTTTAAATCAGTTTGTTGCTGAAGCAATTAAAAATAATATTGATAAAAAAGTGCTTAATCACTCTTAATGGACATCTCTTACATCATCAACGAACTGGCAGAAGACAGAGAAAATTATTTCAATGCCATTGCACCTCCCATTATTCAAAGCAGCAATTTTGCTTTTAAAACAGTAAACCAGATGCGCAATGCATTTGCAGATGAATATGCTACTTATTTATACAGCCGCGGACTGAACCCTACGGTAGATATTTTAAGAAAAAAATTAGCAGCGCTGGACAATGCAGAAGATTGCCTTGTGTTTAACAGTGGTGCTGCAGCTATTTTTGCAGCCGTACTGGCCAATGTAAAAAGCGGCGACCACATTGTTTCTGTAAAAAATCCATATACCTGGGCACAAAAAATGTTCAACGTTATTTTGCCCCGTTTTGGTGTTACCACTTCATATATTGATGGCCGTGAGATTGAAAATTTTGAGCGGGCTATTTTACCGAATACCACCGTTATTTATTTAGAAAGTCCTAATAGCTGGGACTATGCCCTGCAGGATTTAAAGGCTGTTGCAGACCTTGCAAAGGCAGAAAATATTATAACCATAATTGACAACAGTTATTGCACGCCCATTTATCAGCGGCCATTGGATTATGGCATTGATCTTACTTTGCAATCCGCTACAAAATACATTGGCGGCCACAGCGATACCGTAGCGGGCGTGCTAAGCGGAAGTTCAAAAATGATAGAACGGATTTTCAATTCGGAGTACATGAATATTGGCAGCGGCATCTCTCCTTTTAATGCGTGGTTATTGATTCGTGGCCTGCGCACTTTGCCCATGCGGCTGCAACACATTACCCAAACAACCACCAAAGTAATTAACTATTTAAACCAACATAATAAAGTGGAAGCGGTACTTTTTCCTTTTGATGAAAGCTTTCCGCAATATGCCCTGGCTAAACAGCAAATGCAGGGAGCATGTGGGTTGCTCACTTTTATTATAAAGGCTGACACTGTTGAACAGATTGAAAAATTCTGCAACAACCTACAGCATATTTTAATGGCGGTAAGCTGGGGTGGACATGAAAGTCTGATAATCCCAAAATGCGCCGGTTTTGTGGCTTCCCAATTTAATCCACAACATAAAGAACACCGCATGTTGCGGTTGTATGTTGGTTTGGAAGAGGCCGATTATATAATTAAAGAT
>NZ_JACMOO010000436.1 GCF_014377975.1 Ferruginibacter sp. | reverse complement strand
TACCAACTTATTTTAGACACCACTCCTTTCTATGCCGAAAGCGGCGGACAGGTTGGCGATACCGGTACTTTACAATTTGGTGAAGAGATTGTTGAAGTAACAAATACCAAAAAAGAAAACGACCTCATCATTCATTTTACCGATACACTTCCTGCAACGATCAACACAACCGTTACAGCAAAAGTAAATGTTGCAAGAAGACAATCTATTTCGGTAAATCATAGTGTAACGCATTTAATGCATGCTGCATTACGAAATGTATTAGGCAAACATGTAGCACAAAAAGGAAGCCTTGTAGAAGCAGATTATCTGCGTTTTGATTTTAGCCATTTTGCCAAAGTAACCAATGAGGAAATTGCAGCGGTAGAAAAACTGGTGAATGAAAAAATAAGAGAAAATATACCGGTAGTAATAAAATCAATGCATAAAGATGAAGCTGTGGTATTAGGTGCAATGGCTTTGTTTGGAGAAAAATATGGTGATATTGTAAGAGTAGTAATTATGGATCCTAACTATAGCCTTGAACTTTGTGGTGGTACACATGTGGGCAGCACAGGCGAACTGGGCATCTTTAAAATTCAACACGAAAGTGCTGTTGCTGCAGGTGTTAGAAGAATTGAAGCTGTTTGCGGACAGGCAGCAGAAGCTTATATCAACGAACAATTTGTTGCCTTAAGTGAGATCCGCAGTTTGTTAAAAAATAGTAAGGACATCAATAAGTCCATCGAAAATTTATTGGCAGAAAATAATGCTTTGTCCAAACGGGTTGAAGGTTTGCAAGCAAGGCAACTCGTTGGTATCCGCAATGAATTGTTACAAAAAGATGAGATTATCAACAACGTAACTTTTGTTGGTGCTATTTTAGAAGTAAGCAATGCCGATGCTCTTAAAAAATTATGTACCGATCTTAAAAATCATTTACACGATCACCTGGTAGTGCTTTGCAGCAATATTGATGGTAAAGCTTTTGTTGCCATTGGCATTTCCGATACAGTTGTGGCAGCAAAAAATTTAGATGCTGCAAAGATCATTAAAGAGCAGGTTGCCGGCCTTATAAAAGGCGGCGGCGGCGGCCAAAAAAACCTGGGTACTGCAGGGGGCCAAGATGTAAGCAATTTTAAAGAAATCATCGAAAATGTAAAAGGCCTACTTTAAATAAGACAGTCGTATGCAGATCATATTACAAACGCCTTGTTTAACACTGAGTCAGTTTACGATGTTGATACACTTTTGATATATCAGCCAATAGCGACCCTTTTGTGGTATAATATGTTTAGGAACCAACATTGAAGTGTAATTTTTTCAAAAAAAAATTTTATAGTACGACGACCTCCAGCTGAAATAGCATTTCGTTCTACACAATTTTGTCTGCCGTTTTGCCCTTTTCCATACCTTTAAGTAAAATAAAATTTCATGATCAGCTACAACCCAAAAGAGTGGTTCACTTTTATTTTTCGTTTTCATAAAGCAGATACTTTCCGAAAATTATTTCCACTCATTACAGGTATTTGTATTTACTCCGGCATAATTGCATTTTTAGAAATTGAATATTTTAAACTCACTCCCAACAGCTATGTAAAAAATATACCGCTAATGCACAGCCTGCTTGGTTTTGCTATTTCCATGCTACTGGTTTTTAGAACCAATACCGCCTACGACCGCTGGTGGGAGGGCCGTAAACTTTGGGGGAGCCTGGTAAATAACAGCCGCAACTTAGCCATAAAGCTATCGGTAATATTGCCGGAAGATGATAAAGAGCATCGCAGCTTTTTCCGCAAAATAATTCCTGCTTATGCCTATGCTTTACGCAACCATCTTAAGGCAGAAAAAACCAGGATAGAACTGTTTGAGGAAGATGCCAGACATCCCATTTTTAAACATATTGATACCGAAAAACATATTCCTAACCAGGTGGCTTTACTTATGTTTAAACACATTCAGCAATTGTATAAGGAACAAAAAATTAACGGCGATCAGCTTATTATTTTAAATGCAGAGCTGCAATCTTTCACAGATATCTGCGGTGCATGCGAAAGAATAAAAAATACACCCATTCCTTTTTCCTACAGCGTGTTCATCAAAAAATTCATTTTTTTCTATGTAATGACCCTGCCTTTTGGTTATGTACTTAGCCTACACTATTATGTAATACCCGTGGTGGCTTTTATTTTTTATGTACTTGCTAGTCTTGAGCTAATTGCAGAAGAAATTGAAGACCCTTTTGGCAATGATGAAAATGATCTGCCGACAGATAAAATCGCAATGAACATACACAAACATGTGTCGGAGTTAATTTAATTTTTGTCCCGGCAAATACATAGCCCCAGGCATCATCGTTGCATCGCCCTCTTATACAAAAAAAGCATTGTGGAACACTTTCTGCAATTGAACACCTAGCGTTAATGTTTTGAAACAGGCCGTTAATAATTCAACAGCCAGTAATTAAAAAACCGGCAATTAAAAAATTTTGTTAAAGCAAAAAAATAACCTGCGAAAGTTTTCGTAATTAAATATTTCTTTCTATATTTGATCTACTAAACATTTCGTACATAAAATAATTAAAATGAAAAAGATAATTTTTACCGCACTCACACTAAGTTACATGAGCATTTGCTTTACTGCTGTTGCCCAGCCGGAAAAGATGGAAAAGATGGAGAAAAAAGAGAAGCCGGAAAAGCCGGAAAAAAAAGAACAACAGGAAATCATCATTAAAAGTAGAGGGGATAAAGAAATAAAACTAAGTGTTGAAATCAATGGCGATAAGGTTTTAATTAATGGAAAGCCATTGATAGAATTTAAAGATGATGGGATTACCATCAACAAAAGAAAAATGATTTTTCATGATGGAGATGGAAATATGAATTTTAATTTTGAAGGATTAGAAGAGTTAGAAGGAATGAGAGATATGATGGAACCCAATAACGAGATTTTAGACAGATTATCCAGGGAAACTTCTTCACGTCCTTTTTTGGGAGTAACAACAGAAAAAACAACCGACGGTGCTAAAATTGTAGACGTATCAAAAGGTAGTGCTGCAGAAAAGGCCGGTTTAAAAAAAGAGGATATCATTACAAAAATTGGCGATGAAAAGGTAACTGATGGAGAAGTGTTGGCCAATATCATATCAGGTAAAAAACCAAAAGAAGAAATAAATGTATACTACAAAAGAGATGGTAAAAAGAAAGAAGTAAAAGCAATATTGGGTGAAAGAAAAGAAAGCAGGGATATACGTTTTAAATTTAAACATCCCAATACAATGGTGCGTTCTTTTAAAGCACCCCGTGCCCCAATGCCCCCGCCCCCCCCTTTGGCAGATATGGATATAAATGGAACTTTCAATTTTGATGGAAATGAAGACATGCTTACGGACGCATTTCCCCGCCAAAAAAAATTAGGTTTAAAAATTCAGGATACCGAAGAAGGCGGCAGTGTAAAAGTAATTGATGTGGAAGATGCTTCTGCTGCAGAAAAAGCAGGACTAAAAAAAGATGATATCATCACAGAAATAAATGGTGAAAAAATAAGCAATACTGATGATGCAAGAGAGCAACTACAGCAAGTTGCAGATAAATCAGCCTATACCATTAAAGCAAAAAGAAACGGAACGGAGATGAATTTTGATGTAAAAATTCCAAAAAAACTCAAAACAGCCAATTTATAAAGAGCCGTCCTTCAAAAATCCATTCGTCGACACACTTAAATTGTTGGCGGATGGTTTTTTGTTTACATCTAATCCCTTAAAAGAGAACTAAAAAATTTATCCATTTTATGTATAGGAGTTGATAGGGACTAACTTCTTTGTACATTTGCATTTGTGATAAAAAATGATAAATATCAGGTAGTGATTGGCTTGGAAGTACATGCCCAGTTGCTTACTAAAAGCAAATTATTTTGTGGCGACAGTGCTGCTTTTGGTGCGGATCCTAATACCAACATTAGCCCCATCACTTTGGGACATCCCGGCACCTTGCCAAAAATGAATAAGGAAGCTATTAAATATGCTGTAACATTGGGACTTGCCTTGCACTGCGATATTGAACAACAAAACTATTTTGCCCGTAAAAATTATTTTTATCCTGATTTGCCAAAAGGCTACCAGGTTAGCCAGCATACTACACCGATTTGTAAAAATGGAAGAGTAAGAATTAAGACAGGAGAAATAGAAAGACATATCCGGTTGAACAGGATACATATGGAAGAAGATGCCGGCAAAAGTTTGCATGATGTAGATGAGCTGTACACTGCAATAGATTTGAACCGTGCTGGTGTACCCTTGCTCGAAATTGTGAGTGAACCAGACATGCACAGTAGTGAAGAAGCTTTTGCTTATGTAACAGAATTACGCAGGCTTGTACGCTGGTTAAATATTTGTGATGGCAATATGGAAGAAGGCAGTATGCGTTGTGATGCTAATATTTCTATCCGTTTAAAAGGAGAAACCAAACTGGGTACAAGGGTAGAAGTAAAAAACCTTAACAGCATTCGCAATGTAAAAAGGGCTATTGATGTGGAAGTTGAACGGTTGATTGATATTGTGGAAAAAGGCGAAAAGGTTTTACAACAAACAAGAAGTTACGATGCAGATAACAATATTACTTTTTCATTACGCAGTAAAGAAGAAGCAGATGATTACCGTTATTTTGCAGACCCGGATCTTACGCCTTTTAATATTACCAACGAATTTTTGCAACAAGTAAAAGAATCGCTGCCTGCCCTGCCGGAAGAACTGGAGAAAAAATACAAAACTGAATTTCTTTTACCCGATTATGATGCACAGGTTATTTGTAGCGATAAAGCATTGGTCGATTTTTTTGAAGCAATCATACAGCATACTAACAATTACAAAGCAGCCGTAAACTGGTTAATGGGGCCAGTAAAATCTTATCTGAACGAAAAAGATGTAGACATGTATTCTTTCCCGCTAACACCACAAAAGATAAGCGCATTGATTCAATTGGTTGATGATGGCAAAGTAAATTTTAGTATTGCCTCTTCAAAAATTTTTACTGCTTTGCTAACTGAACCTTCAAAACAACCTTTACAAATTGCTACCGAATTAAATCTGTTGCAGGAAAGCGACAGCGGCTCTGTTGAAGCATGGGTAAATGAAGTGATGGCCAAAATGCCAGATAAAATTAAGGAATATAAAAGCGGCAAAAAAGGCCTGATAGGTTTATTTGTGGGTGAGGTAAAAAAAATAAGCAAGGGAAAAGCAGACATGAACCTGGTTAATAAATTATTGGCAGAAAAATTAAATTAAAATATGGGTATGAAAAGAATATTTACGATTGCTGCGTGTGCTGCAATTTTATTATCCTGTAATAATAAAAAGGAAGCAGGAAAATTTACAGTGACCGGGCAAATTAAAAATGCACCTAACCAAAAAATATACCTGGAAGAATTATTTTTTAGCGAAAAAGATCCGGAAGTATTGGATACCGGTGAAATAAAAAACGGGCAATTTATTGTTACCGCTTTAGCGCCAGAAGAAGGACTGTATCGTTTACGGATGGAAAAAGACAGTGCTTTTTTTGTATTCATTAATGATAAAAGTGATCTCGTATTTACTGCCGATTACAACAACCTTACTATTGGCGGAGCAACGCTTAATTCGGCAGCCAACGCTTCTTTAAAAAAATTCATTACAAGTATTCAAACGCAAAGAGCTGACCTTGAAAGTAAATCTGCGGTGCAAGAGCAAATGTCTGCTACAGGTAAAACAGACAGTGCATTAGCGGTAACAAAAAAAGAATTTGATGATAAAGAAGCGGCTTATAAAAACTACATTGTTCAATATGTTGATACTACCAGCGATGCGGTAGTAGCCTTGTTTGCAATAGGGTACTCAAGAAGTGTTGAACCTGAAAAATTGGAAAAAACTATTGCCGGTTTACCAAAACGTTTTCCGAAGCACATGGCATTAAATAGTTTGGTAACACAGTACAGCCAGATGATTTCCCAGTATAAAGCCAAGCCACACGAAGGCGGCATGGCTCCTGATGTAAATATGCCGGATACAAGCGGCAAACCTTTTGCGCTAAGTATGTTACGGGGCAAATATGTACTGGTAGATTTTTGGGCAAGCTGGTGTGGACCCTGCCGTGGTGAAAACCCTAATGTGGTAAAAGCGTATCATACTTTTAAAGATAAAAATTTTACCGTACTGGGTGTATCATTGGATAAGGATAAAAAAGAATGGTTGAATGCTATTAAGTCGGACAGTTTAACCTGGTACCATATAAGTGATCTGAAATACTGGAGCAGTGCCGCCGTTGGATTATATGGTTTTGAAGGTATCCCCTATAATGTACTTGTTGACACTGCTGGAAAAATTGTTGCCATGAATTTAAGGGGGGCTGCATTGGAAAATAAATTACATGAAATTTTAAAATAGAAATCAATGTCGTTTAGTTAAGGTCCTTTCCTCTCCTTTGGAGAGGATTAAGGTGAGGTAAAACAAAAAGATATATCCTTAACTTAACGGCATTGAAATAAAAATTATAACCGGGAGTTTCCTTCCCAATATTTATGAACCTTTAAGTTTAGGTGTTCTATATTATTTAAAAGCATTTTTCATAAGAGGTTGTCCGTTCTTTACCTTTAATTGTTTAAACAAATTTTACTTACACCTGATATTTATTTGCGTTGGGCTCTGGTGGCAATGGTATCACTTTTAGTTTAATTGCTGCCGAAATTTTAACTGATGATATTGCAGGACGAAAAAATGAAGATGAAAATATTTTTTCGTTTAAAAGGCTATAGTTAATTGATTGGGAATTTAAAATTGCTACTTGTTAATAGTTTTTACATTTATCATTATCTATTTTTTGTGCTATCCTTTGCATTTCCAGGATTCTTTTCTCCATCTTTTTTCCCATCATCTTCATTTAGCAGATCAGCTTTCTTTTTTTGTTGTTCCTGCTTTTTTAACGCCGCTGCTTTTTTAGCCTCTTCCCGCTGCTTTTTCTTGAAAAATCCTTTTAATAAAAAATTATGTTTTGCGGCTTCCATATTTTCACTCAATCCTTTTGTGCCGGCCTGAAGATTAGCCATCGTTGAATCAAGCGTTTTGCCAAATTTTTCATCACTCACCATTTTTGACAAAGCCCCTTTTCCGTCATTCATTTTTGTAGTGAATTTGGCAAATTGACCAGAGCTGGTTTCCAGGTTGGCTAAGGTGCCTTTAAGGCTGTTTGAAAAATCTGCATCGGTCATCAGTTTGGACAATGCCCCATTGCTGTTATTCATTTTATAGGCAAATTGTGCAAGCTGGGCAGTAATAATTCCCGCATTGTCTACACTTGTTTTTACACTGGTCATAACATCTTCCATTTCTACAGCTTTTTTTGAACCGATTTGGGCATTGTCTTTTACAGAGCTATTTGATGCTATAGATCCCGGTGAAATAGTAAGTATTTTATCCCCCATTAAACCATCAGAACCAATTCCTGCTGTAGCATCTGTTTTAATAAATTGCTGAATTTCCTTTTTTATTAACAGGTCAACTTTAACAGCAGTATCATTGATCAATTGTATTGCCTCAACAGTACCAATGTTGATACCTGAAAAACGAACATTGTTCCCTACTTTTAAACCACTTACTGTTTTAAACTGTGCATGTAAACGAAAAGTTGAGCCAAAAAGATTTTTCTGTTTTCCAATAAAAAAGATAGTACCTGCAAACAGTACCAATCCAATAATAACAAACATACCTAACTTCCATTTAAATCCTGATTCCTTATTCATATGATAGCATTTTTATTAATTATATAAAAAATGAGCGTACCCAATCATTATCACTTTTTTCCAGCTCTTCGTAACTGCCTTCCGCTTCAATTATACCATCTTTTAAAATTACTATCCTGTCGGCGGTAAGTTTTGCACAAGCCATATCATGGGTAATAATGATAGAACTGGTTTTATTTTTTTTCTGTATTGCTAATATTAATTCACTGATCTCCCTGGAAGTGATTGTATCCAATCCAGTGGTCGGTTCATCATACAATATGATCTCTGGCTTTAAGATAAGTGTTCGTGCAAGCCCTATTCTTTTGCGCATCCCTCCGGATAATTCAGCGGGCATCTTATCGATGGCTTCCCCCAAACCTACATTATCCAATGCCTCCTTAATGGCCTCTTCTTCTTGTTTTGAAGACAGGTTTTTTGAATGGCGCTTAAGTGGAAAAGCAAGGTTCTGCCGTACCGTCATCGAATCATACAAGGCGGCATTTTGAAAAAGAAACCCAATTCTTATCCTGATAGCATTAAGCTGTTTATAATCTAGTGCGGTGATGTCTGTACCGAATACTTTTATTTCGCCTTTGTCTGCTGCTACCAACCCTACCACGCATTTTATAGTTACCGACTTGCCCGACCCCGACTTACCCAATATCACCAGGTTCTCACCTTTATCTACAGTAATATCAACCCCTTTTAAAACATCATTGTGTGCGCCAAAAGATTTATATAGCCCCCGTATATCTATCACAATACCTTTATTATCTGTAGCAATTATTGGTTCTATTTTTATTGATTGTTCTATCATAGTTTTTTAGAAAAAAATATCTGTTAATTGAACGGCCAGCATGTCTATAACAAATATGGTGAGAGATGCGGCAACTACGGCAGAGTTAGCTGCTTTACCTACACTTTCCGTTCCACTGGCAGCGGTATATCCCTTATAGCAACCAATCATACCTATAAAAAAACCAAAGAAAAATGTTTTAATAGTGGCAGGTATAATATCAATAAAATCTAAAGATTCAAGCACTTTTGAAAAATAACTTAACAAGTTAACATCACTATTAATATTGATACCTGCATAACCACCCAAAACACCAACCGCATCAGCAAATACAACTAACAATGGTACCATTAGCGTGGTGGCAAGTATCCTAGTAATTACAAGGTATTTAAATGGGTCAATGGCAGATACTTCCATAGCATCAATTTGTTCCGTAACTTTCATTGAACCTAACTCCGCTCCTATACCGGATGAAATTTTTCCTGCACATATCAATGCAGTAATTACTGGGGCGATCTCCCTGATCAATGAGAGTGCCACCATGCCCGGAAGCCAGGATTCAGCACCGAACTGAGCCAATGTGGGTCGTGATTGAAGTGTAAGTACCAATCCCATAATAAACCCTGTGATACCAACCAACGGTAAAGATCTATAGCCCATGACATAGCATTGCCTCATGAACTCTTTTATTTCATAAGGCGGTTTTAAAACCTCTTTAAAAAACCTCGCAGTAAACTGCGTGACATTACCAGCATCGTTAAAAATATTTTTTAGGGAAACAACCAAAATTTTTCTTTTTATGGGATCAGATAATCGTTATTCATTTATTTGCCGCCTTCTTAAAGTGTTTATTTATTACATCACTCTCCAAATCGCTGTATGTACGATTTATAATCCTGCTAGGTTTTTTCCATGTTTAACTGCCACAGAGAGGAGGTATGAGCAATTATTTCCACGAATTTTTTATTTATCAGCAGTTTTTAAAAAGATGAAGATCTTAGCTATCAGGGTAAGGTAGCATAGTCAGGTTTCACAATTGCCGGGTTGCGCAAGTTGGTATTTATAGCAGGTAAAGAATTTAACATTCTGGCTTTTCTACAATTTGCCTTAGATTTAAATATGGAACATATAGCGCACCTCAGCAAAGACAAAAAACTTAAAAAAATAATTGCCCTGCAGGAGCCATACATATTGGTTAGCCGAAAAAATGTTTATCTCCATTTATGCAGTTCTATTATGAGCCAGCAGTTGAACACTAAAGTGGCGGCTGTAATTTATAACCGCTTTTTAAATTTGTACAAAAACAAAAAACCTACCCCGAAGCAGATCCTTGACACACCCATTGAAACCCTTCGCAGCATTGGTCTATCAAATGCCAAAGCCCTGTATGTTCAAAATGTATGCACTTTTTTTATAAGTGAAAAGATCACTGATAATAAATTACATAAAATGGGTAACGAGGATCTGATAAAATACTTGTCGCAAATTAAAGGGGTAGGCCAATGGACGGTCGAAATGATCTTAATGTTTACACTGGGCAGAAAAGATGTGTTTGCCCTGGATGACCTTGGCATTCAGCAAAGCATTGCTAAATTATATGGATTAGATACCACCAATAAAAAAGAGTTGAAAGAAAAGATGGCACAGCTTTCTGTTAAGTGGAGTCCTTACAGAACCTATGCCTGCAAGTATTTATGGGGATGGAAAGACAACGAACCAAAGATTTAAAATAATATTTTCGCAACAATTTGTTCCAGGTATTTTTTATCTGTTTCATCAAATAAATCCGGCTTTTCACTATCTGCATCCAACACGCCGATCACTTGATTGTTACGGATAATGGGCACCACAATTTCAGATACAGATAAACTGCTGCAGGCAATATGACCGGGAAATTTCGCAACATCAGGCACTATCAATGTTTGCGCCTGTTGCCAGCTACTGCCACAAACACCACGACCTTTTTTTATCCGTGTACAAGCCACTGGTCCCTGAAAAGGACCAAGTACCAATTCCTCATCCTTAGCGGAGCCGAAGGATTTAACCAAATAAAATCCCACCCAAAACCATCCAAACTGTTCTTTTAATGCAGCGGTAATATTACCCAGGTTGGCAATAAGGTCCTGCTCTCCGTCAATCAAAGCTTTTATCTGCGGAATAATTGTTTCATACATTTCCGTTTTGGTACCGGTAGCTATTTGCAAGTCTTCTGCCATTGTGTAAATATATTTAAAACAAAAACACGAATTAAACTGCAAGAACTCCATTCATTCGTATAATTCGTGTTTTGTAAATGAAGCAGTAAAAAGCCCCTTTAACCAACTCTAAAATATGGTTTTAAAAAATGCTTTCATATCTATCCACGATTTTTTATCAGCAGCTTCATTATAAGCGATAGGCATATTAAATTTCTTTCCATTCTCAGTTGATTCCGGATTTGTAAAAGCATGCAGAGCTCCCGGGTAATCAATGAACGTGTAAGGAACTTTTAAAGAGTCAAGATTACCTCTGAAGTTTTTAATGTCATTCGGGCTGATAAATTTATCTGCGGCACCATTACAAACTAAAATTTTTGCAGTAGTAGATCCCTGTGTTGCAGGCACAGTAGCCAATCCGCCATGAAAACTTACCACCCCTTTTAAATCCATACCCAGTTTGGCGGCATTCAACACCATGGAACCACCAAAGCAATAACCAATAGCTGCTAATTTAGTGTCATCGGTTTGTGAATATTCTTTGATCTTATTTACAGCAGCTTCAATTCTACCCTTACCCAGTTGCGGATCTTTATAAAATGGCGTTGCAAAAGCCAGTGCATCAGTTGGGTTGGCGGCTATTTTTCCATCTCCATACATATCTACTGCTATAGCAATGTAACCCAGCTCTGCTAACTTACGGGCCCTCATTTTTGCATACTCATTATTGCCCCACCATTCAGGAACTACAATAATTGCGGGCCTTTTTCCCTTTACATTTTTATTATAAGCTACATAACTTTTCAGGGTCGTTCCATCTGCAGCAGTATATATTATTTCCTCCCCTTTAATAGCCACTGGTTTTTGTGCAGCACTTACCAGCATTGATCCTATAAACAGGCACATAAAAATTGATTTTAAATATTTTTCCATTGTTTGCATTTTTAGATTATTTAATACAGGAACATTTATCGTGCCTTTATTGTTTAGATAGCAAAATAAATTGTATGGCTCAAAAAATTATTGAGCATATTTTTTCTTACGCTTTCTTATTCTTTTAATTGTTTACAATTTTAACTATTAAGTAACCGCCTGTCAATGGTAATTAATTTACCAAAGGTGATAGTATAAATGTGTTGCAAGATGCACTAAAAAATATTCGGTTAACGTTCGATTATCAAAGATTAAAAGCGAATATTCTTTCATCATAGTTTTTGCTGTTAAACTATTTAAAGCAGCATTACTGCCAAATTATTTAGGCAACAAAAATAAAACCGTAGTTTTTAAGGCTACGGTTTTTCAATATTTATTTAATCAGTTTTAATTCGCTGATAATATTTTGGGCACCCCCCAGTTTATCTATACACCACAACACATACCGTACATCTACACAAATGGTCCTGTTAAGATCTTTGTCAAAAGCAATCTTATGGCTCAATGCTTCGTAGTTGCCATCAAAGGCAAGACCTATCAAATTACCACTGCCATCAATTACAGGGCTGCCACTGTTGCCGCCGGTAATATCATTGGTTGTTATAAAATCAATTACCAGATCGTTTCTTCCCTTATCAATGTATTGGCCAAAATCTTTTTTCTTCATCAGCTCAATTTGTTTTGCCGGTAAATCAAATTCATAGTCTCCCGCTATGTACTTTTCCAATACTCCCTTGCCTGTAGTTACATAATCATAATGCACTGCATCCCTGGGATTATAACTTTTTACATTTCCGTAACTTACCCTCATGCTAAAGTTAGCGTCAGGATACATTTTGCTGGCCGCTTTAGGATTCATTTCCATAATGCCTTTGAGATAGCTTTTGCCCAGCTCTGCATTTTTATTGGTAAATGCGGTATACAAAGGGGCATATTTAAGATTATAGTTTTTTACAAAAGCCGCTGCATAAGCAAATCCAGGGTCAGCCTGTAATACGGTGGCATCGGGATTAGCAATAAATGCAGTCCATTTTGCATCATCCAGCAACATAGTTTTTGTAAAAACATCCCTGGCCCATTTCTTAAAGGTCTGCTCTTCTTTCAAATCTCCATAGGTTGCTTTAATCCCTTCGTAAAAGCCAATTGGGTGCTGGCTTTTATCTATATCATTGTAAAACAGCATAGCCGTTTTAGCCAGTATCTTTTCATCGCTGGATCTATCTTCTGCCGCTAAAAAAGTTTTCCTCATTGCCTCTGCAGCAGTAAGCGATTTTTTTAAATCTGCGGATGAAACCCCTGTTTTTACAAGGTTGGTTTCTACCCCAATCAACGACGCTCCAAAAGCTGCCAGTGGCGAACCTATAATACCTTCATTTATATATTGCCGCTGTTTACTGTAGAGTGTCCAGGCTGCATAATTTTTTGCATAGTCATTAAAAATATTTTCGTATTCCGGTTTACCTTTTGCCCATGTTGCAAAAGTATTTTCGTATGCCTGCTTTTGTTCAAATGTGTGAAATTTTATTAACTGCTTTGTTTCACCGTCAAAAAATTTCCAGTAGTTGGCAACACTGGCATAGTTACTTGCCAGCTTTAGTTTTACGGCCGGGTCTTTTATCATTTGTTCATGCATTAATTTTAAACGCACATCCCGTAAATTAACCAGCGAAGGATTTTCAATTTCATTTTTTAGCTTAATGCCATAACTGGTTTCGTAACGATTGGTTCCACCAGGGTAACCATAAATCATGGCAAAATCATTGTCTTTAATTCCTTTAATGCTTACCGGTAAAAAGTATTTTGGTTTTAAAGGAATGTTCTCATTGCTATACTCTGCCGGCTTGCCATCCTTAGTAGCATATACCCTGAAGATAGAAAAGTCGCCGGTGTGTCGGGGCCATTCCCAGTTATCGGTATCCCCGCCAAATTTGCCCACCTTTTCCGGTGGTGCTCCTACTAGGCGTACATCCCTGTATGTCTTATACACATACATAATGTATTGGTTTCCTTTAAACATACTATAAACCCTTCCTGCCAATCCATTGTCTTTATCCAGAACTTTATCTGTAATGGTTTTATAAACTTCCGGCATCTTTGCAACCCTGTCTGTCCAGGCCAATCCTTTTATACCCTCTTCCACATCTTTGGTTACATCAACAATCCTATCTAAAAACTGAACCGTTAATTCACTCTTTATTTCCTGCCCTTTATTAAAGGCGTAAAACCCATCCGTCAGGTAATTGTGCTCTATGGTACTGGCGCCTGCAATAGCAGCGTAACCACAATGGTGATTGGTAAAGATCAATCCCTGGTCGCTTACAATTTCGCCGGTACAACCGCCACCAAAAATCAGGATGGCGTCTTTTAAAGATGATTTATTAATGGAGTACAATTGTTCTTTGGTTAATTTCAATCCCTTCTTCACCATATCATTATACACCTGTTGACCCAGTAACATAGGCAACCACATTCCTTCATCTGCCTTGGCTTTTAGTAAACAGATGGACAATAAAAACGAAACAAAAATTTTTTTCATACTTTTATTTTTTAATAGCAAACGTAGTGCAAATAGCGGATTTATCCATCACTACAACTCAAAATTTAACTGTTGTTAATAGCGTTTATAAGTACAAACATTTTTTGTAAATGCAATACAATTACACAAAAAATAACTCTGTAAACCTTTCATAAAATAATATCCATAAGCCAACTGTAAGCAGTAAATTTGTTATGCTTAATCAAAATACTTATGGCCATTATTGATTTAAAATTTCCTAAAAGTATTGCAAGGGCACTCAACCTGCCAATTAGCAATCCAAGACGGCAGCAATTAAAGGTATTGAAAAAGTTATTGCGCATAGCCCGGTTTACGCAGTTTGGTCAGGCCTATAAGTTTGATGAAATATTGATGAGCAGGCACAGCGGTAAAAAGTTTCAGCAACTGGTGCCCACATACAATTACAGTAAGCTATATAATGAATGGTGGCATAAAGCCGTAGAAGGAACATCCGATGTATGCTGGCCTGGTGTAATAAAATACTTTGCCCTCAGCAGCGGAACAAGCGAAGCTTCCAGTAAATACATCCCTATTACAAAAGAGCTGATACGCAGCAATACCATTACCAGTTTTAAGCAATTGCTCAGCCTTGCAAAATACCAGGATGTACCAAAAAGTGCTATTGGAAAGGGATGGTTATTATTAGGCGGCAGCACACAATTACAAAAAGGGGCCACTTATTATGCAGGCGATCTCAGTGGTATCCAGCAAAAAAATATTCCTTTTCTGTTACAGGGTTTGGGCATGTACAAGCCTGGTAAAAAAATTGCCCGAGAAAAAGACTGGGAAAAAAAATTGGAAGAAATAGTTGACAATGCACCCAACTGGGATATTGGTTTTATTGTAGGCGTACCCGCCTGGTTGCAATTGTGTATGGAGAAAATTATTGAACGCTACCACTTAAATAATATTCACGAAATATGGCCTAACCTTGCTTTTTATGTGCATGGTGGTGTAGCGATGGAGCCTTACAAAAAAGGATTTGTAAAATTATTGGGCAAGCCCATTACCTATATTGAAACCTACCTGGCCAGCGAAGGTTTTTTAGCCTATCAAAACCGTCAGGATTCTACCGGTATGCACCTGGTATTGAACAATAATATTTTCTTTGAGTTTGTTCCTTTTGACGATAATAATTTTGACAGTGAGGGAAATATGGTGGAACACCCTGAAGTGTATATGATTCATGAAATTGAAGAAAATAAAGATTACTCTATATTGATAAGTACCAATGCCGGTGCCTGGCGGTACGCTATTGGCGACACTGTAAAATTAATTGATAAGGAAAGAAGTGAAATTATCATTACCGGCAGAACCAAACATTTTTTAAGTTTGGTAGGCGAGCATTTAAGTGTTGATAATATGAACAAGGCTATTGAAATGGTGAGTGAAGAATTGAATATATCTATTCCTGAATTTACCGTGGCAGGAGTGCCGCACGGATTATTTTTTGCCCATCACTGGTATGTTGCTACAGATGATATTGTAGATAAAGAATACTTACGGGTACGCATAGACGAAAAATTAAAAGAGCTGAATGATGATTATGAAGTAGAAAGAAAGCATGCCTTAAAGGATGTGCTGATAACCGTATTGTCAGAAAATACATTTATGAATTTTATGCATTCAAAAGGTAAAATCGGCGGCCAGCATAAGTTTCCCCGTGTATTAAAAGGTAAGATGCTGGAAGACTGGCAGAAATTTTTAAAGAGTAGTAAGGTGGGAGATTATGCAAGCCTGCATCAATAAAGACATTTTCAATTACTGAAGTAGTAAAGAAGTTAATCCAAATTCTACGATTCTATTATTTTTCTTTAGCCGATAATTTCAATGGCAGGCAATTCATGCGGATGTTTTATGTACTCATCTAACGCAGAAAGATAAAATTCATTTTACCTGCATACTCAGGTTTAAACCTTCCTTTTTTTAATTCGAATATCATCAGGCATTGTAGTTTGCCGTTAAAGAAAAACAAGTTTGCAACATGTTGCTATTTTTTATAACTCCATAGCGGGTGATGGGGGTAATAGCTTAGCCGCCCTTATTAAATCTTCCGGCGTATCAATCTCTACGCCCATGTATTGGGTAACAACCATTTTTAAAGTTACTCCGTTTTCGAGATAGCGCAGGCATTCAATTTTTTCTGCAGCTTCCAAGGGTGTTATTGGCCAATTGGTAAAGTTCATCAATGCTTGTTTGCGAAAGGCATATACACCAATGTGCTCGTAATAAATGGGGGTTACTTGCTGGTCTCTATGGTAGGGAATTACACTACGGCTAAAAAGTAAGGCATTCATATTTTTATCCACAGCTACTTTTACATAGTTGGGGTCTTTAATAAACTGCTCTTCTTTTAACACCTGCATCAGTGAGGCCACTTGTATTGTTTCACCTGCTTTACCTTCAAAAACCTGCAATAATTTTTCGAGCGATTCCCTTTGCACAAAAGGTTCATCTCCTTGTACATTGATTACAATATCTATATTTATATTGGCCACAGCTTCAGCTATTCTGTCGCTGCCACTTTGATGTTGTTTTATGCTCATCATGGCTTTACCACCGTGTTGTACAATTTCATTAAAAATAATTTCACTATCGGTTACTACAATCACTTCATCAAATAACCCTGTTGCAACTGTGTTGTCGTACGTATGTCGGATAACTGGTTTGTTACCCAGCAATTGCATTAATTTGGCCGGAAAACGAGAGGCTGCATACCGGGCTGGTATCATAGCAATTTTTGTCATGTAGAATAATTATAAGCAATAAAGTTACAGGGAATATTTTTGGGGGCGTATCAAAAAACAAGGATTTATTATATTGGGGTATGATCGGTTTTGTTGATTTGCGTGCAAGCTAATCTCATAAGGGTGCATTATTCATAAACTATTTATTATGCAAACAAGTAAACTACTGCAATCTTATTTGAGATGAGGTTTGATTTTTAATATCTTAAAATAAACCTAGTTTTCATTGCACCTAATTTCGGATAGTCGTTGAAAATTATATATCCTCTTCCTCATTTTGAAAGTTGCCAAAACCGGGTAAGCGTTCGCTTTCATAGCCGCATTGCCCGCATTGGTAAACGTAAACTGTTGCTACAGCATAATTGGCAAATAGGGTCGTAAAAATTGCTGTTAAAAAATTGGTTATACCAGGTTTGGCAATATAACTAAACTGGTGAGCTCCACATTGCGGACAAGTTGCAGCATTTAAATATTCTTCATCATATCGTTTTAAAATACTTGTTACCTCTGCAGCATTTTCCTTTTTTACTACCAATTTTATTCCCCCAATTGCATTGGTTAATATAGGGTCCATTGTAACAGTGGCCTCATCCTTTAAATAACATTCAATACCTTCCGATTGCAAACGACCTAAAATGATATTCGCTAAAAAATAGCTATCGAATGTTTTTACTGTAATTAAATCCATTTTATAAAATTAGGTACTCTTTTATTATCAGAAAATTATTGCCACTTTTAATCCTTATTATTGCTGAATTTGTTTGCCGGAAAGCCCAAAAGTCCTCTCTTGTAACCTATTGTTACTAACCTTCAATTCGGCAACTTTTCATTATGCAAAATTAGTAACCCGCCTACACTGGAAACCCAATCATTAAACCCACGCCTCATTGCTGCGCATAATAAGTTTACTTGCGTTAAAGGAGGAGATTTAGTAGAGGCGTAAACTGAAAAATAAAAATAAAAAAGTTTGCCTGGTAAAAGACATCCATCATGCAAAATGAAAATTATTCCACAGCATCAGTTTATTTCTATTGAGTTTAAATCTCCCAGAACTAAAACACCAGGTCTATACAGCCGATGAAAAAGGTAAACAACTACACTTAAAATGTAAAAGACAGCTATTTTATCTAACTATGTATAAACAAAAAAAAGTAAACAAATTTCAGGACCATGAGTATATTAAATATTATTTGTGGATATTGCTGATCTAAAATTTTAAAAAGTAAAAAAGTGGCTTTGGTTTCCGAGATTCTATTTTGAGTATGCAATTAGTAAAGAACATTTTTAAAAATTTTATCATCATCCATTTTTTAATATTTTTAAAATTGTTTATAAATTTTTAGATTGTAAACAGCTGTATGTTGCCATTAACGGGTATTTTAATTTACATTGAGAATAAAAATATAAATAACTTTCAACTTCAATACATTTTAATTATGAAAAACTATACCTTATTATTCGTTTTTTTTATTGCACTATTTAATAGTTCTTGTTCAAGCATGAAAAACGCTAAAGTCACGGACAATCTTTCAAATACAATTTGGGAGTTGGAGTATATATCTGGTCCACGAATTGCTTTTGAGGGTTTATATCCGACTAAAAAACCTCAAATTACATTCAACTCAACTACAAATAAAGTTAGCGGAACTTCAAGTTGTAACGGATACATGGCAACATATACATTAGCCGGTAAATCCATCTCATTCGGAGAAAACGGGCCAACAACAATGATGTTTTGCGAAGGTGGAGGAGAAAACGTTTTTTTACAAATGATGAAAAAAATCAACAACTATTCTATAGACAAAGATGGTAAACTCAATTTAATGATTGACGAAGTGCCAATGATGCGATTCAAAAAAAACAATAAATAATTTTACAATTTTTCGAAATGACAAAAATTGTTTACTTGGGAATACTTTTTTTAACTGTCCTAGGTTGTAAAACCACATCTTTCCCCATAAATAAAGGTGTAAAATCAAACACTCCAATAGCAAATAACATTGAAAAAGTAGCTAACTCTACACACCCTTTTTATTTCAAATCTAGCGGAACAGAGCCTTTTTGGGGTTTAACTATTTCGGATTATGAAATTGTATTTAACACAATAGGCGACTCTATGGTATTTCCTTACATTGAGCCAATTTTGGCTTTAGATGCTAATGTAAAATTGTATCGGCTAAAATCAAAATTCGCTCAACTTAATATTCAAATCTTACAACAAATTTGTATAAATTCTATGTCAGGAAACACTTTTCCTTATTCTGTTTCTGTTGAATATAAAAAAAATGCAGCCTCTGAATTTGAAAAATTGAGCGGTTGTGGGCAATATGTAGCGGATTATCGTTTGCACGATAGTTGGATTTTAGAAGAACTTAATGGGGAAAAAATTAGTGTAGAAAATTTTAGCAACAAACTTCCATTAATAGAAATAAATTCAAATAATAATACATTTTTGGGTTTTGCGGGTTGCAATGAAATGAACGGTTCGCTATTTTTTGAAAAGGAAAAACTTCAATTTATTAATTTGGCAATTACAAAAATGAAGTGTGAAAGTTCCAATAAAGAAACCGAATTTATCACTACGCTTCAAAGTACAAACCTTTATCAAATTGAAAACAACAGACTAATTTTATCCAATCCGTCAGGAATTAAAATTAAATTCAAAAAAATAGACTAATTGATACCTGCGTAGCCGATTGAATTTCAGAAATGTAACGTCGGCTGTTTTAGGACTGGAAGATTATCAAAGATGTGCAAAGTATTGTCTTTATTGTGCAAATACATGTGGACTTTGTGCCACACTTTGTGCCAGAGATTCCCAACTTTCGGATAAACTTTGTACTTGATGCGTAAGATGTGTGAGGCATGTGCACAAGAATGTGTCAAACATAACATGGAGTGTTTTAAAAAATGCAGGGAGGCTTGCAAAATGTAAGTAGCAAAAAAAGTTCAAAGTGTATCAAGCTCTTTGTATGTAATAAAAAAAAGCAGGGAAATATTTTTACTAGTTACCGAAAATGACTTGTAAAGGTTACGAAGCAAAGTAACATGGCTATTCAAATGTTACAAAAGATAACAAGCGTAAAAGATACAAGTACTACCGTTTTCACAATAGATAAGTATACTTGGTAACCCCATTTGCAAAAGGCATTGAGAGGAGAAGAAAACAAATATCAAAACACAGCTATTAAAAGTATCAAAACAAGAAAAAAGTTGGTTCGAAAATTACAAATCTATTTTTTTATCCCTTTATTGTCGGACTTATTCGCATTTCATCTAATTGCTATTAACTATGCTGCACTTTCTTACGAGCTACATTCTCCTACCGAGTCGAAGTGATAGCATACCAGCAAAAACGCCACTAATGTTCTAACAAATAAAAATTCTAACAAACCCACTTTACATTTTTGAATTTTTACAAGGCGCTCAAAGCCAGACACAAAAACTAACATTGCTAAAGAGTTAAAATTTGTGCTACACTATTTTTATAGAGCAAATTCTTTGGAGCAAACAGAATAAACAGAACATTAATAAACTTAACTTTATAAACACATGGAATTAACAAAGATGC